>RFJM01000148.1 GCA_003694905.1 Caldilineae bacterium | reverse complement strand
GTCCTTGACGTCCACCGACTGCGCCACCGAGGGGCCGCTGTTGGTGACCACGATGGTGTAGGTCACCTGTTCGCCGGCCGTCACCGTCGTGGGGCCGGACTTGCTGAGCGAGAGATCGGCCAAACCGATGATCGAGGTGTCGGCATTGGCCGTGTTGTTGCTGAGATTGCCGTCGCTCGTGCCGGCCGTGACCAGGGCGCTGTTCTCCAGGCTGGTGCCGGGCTCCAGAGCCGCATCCGCCTGTACCGTCAGGGTGTAACTCTGGGAATTGCCGGCCGCCAGCGTGCCTACATTACAGGTGATGGTGCCGTCCAGGTTGTCGGTACATCCGCCGGTGCTTTGCACGGTGACGCTGGTAGGCAAGGTGTCGGTAATCAGCACGCCGGCTGCATCCGACGGACCAAGGTTGTACACCGTCAGGGTGTAAGTGATGGTCTGGCCGGCGCGGACAGTGGCCGTGGCGGTCTTGACCAAGGCCAGGTCGGCGCTGCCAGCCAGGGGCGTGACAATGGTGTCGCTGTCACCGGAACCGGGCGTGGTGCTGGTGACAGCAGCCGTGTTCTGCAGGGAGGTGGTGGCACCGCTCGAAACCTGGCCATGGATGGTGAGGCTGGCATTCTGGCCCGCGGGGATAGTGCCCAGATTGCAGGGCAACCCAGTGCATCCACCCTGACTGCTCACGATGAGCACCGAGGTGAAGCCCGAGGGCAGGGTGTCCGAGATGGTGACGTTGTCCGCGTCCGAGGGGCCCGTATTGGTGACGAGGATGGTGTAGCTCAGGTTCTCGCCGGGCGTGGCCGTGGCGGGGTTGCTGAGCTTGCGTACCTGCAGAGCCGCAGAGCGCGTGACCGTCGTTTGAACGCTGTCCTGATTGTTGCCGGGATTGCTGTCGGGCGAGGCACTGCCTACATAGGCCGTGTTGGTGTATGTGTCCGCGGCCGTGGCAGCCGTCACATCAACCACAACGGTGATCTGAACCGTTTCGCCGACGGCCATCTCGCCCAGATCGCAGGTGACTCCGCTATTGCAGAGCGACCCGTCGCTGCTCGTGGCCGAAACAAAGCTAAACGCGGGCGGCAGCGCATCCACCACCTGGACTGCCGTAGCCGGCGCCGGCCCGCTGTTGGTCACGGTAAGTGTATAGGTGAATCGGCCGCTGCCGGCTATGGCCGTAGTCGGTGTTACCGCCTTGGTTAGCTGCAGGTCGGTAGGCAGACCGCTCTTCTGCCAATAGGTGGTGTTTTCTGCATCCGTGAGCCTTGAGTTAGCCAGATCGATGGGCGTGGTCGTGGTTACACCCGTCGTGTTGGTACCCACTGTACCGCTGACCACATCGGAGGCCACCCGCACGTTGATCAGGAAATCGCGCGTTGTACCTGCCGACAGGCTGCCGATGCTGCACGTGACCGTACCATCGCTGGGCGAGCCATCATGGGCGCACTCCGGACTGGCCCCCTCGAAACTCACCTGGGCAGGCAGCGTATCTGTGACGACCACATTGAGTGCGTCCGAAGGTCCGGTGTTGGTGACCACGATTTCGTACAGGTAAGTGTCGCCGGCGTACACCGGATCCGTGAGATCCACCTTGTCGATCACCAGGGCGGTGAGGGCATTGATGGTGGTGGATGCCGTATCGCTGTCGTTGCTGCTGTTGCTATCGGCGGTGTCGCCGAAATAGGCGGCCGTGTTGGTGACCACGCCGGTCACATCGCTGCCCACGGTGGCCGTCACCACCATGGTGACAACCTCATTCACGCCGACATCGCCCAGCTGGCAAATGCCGCTCACGCACGTGCCCTGGGTACTGGTCCCCGACACATAGGTGAAGCCGGCCGGCAACAGATCTTTGACATCAACATCGCGGGACACACTGGGCCCCGTGTTGCTGAGCACGATGGTGTAACTGATGGTTTCGCCGGCGGTGGCCGTGGCCGGACCGCTCTTGCTCACGCCCACATCGGCCAGCGTCAACACCTCGGTATCCACCGATGCCGAGTTGTTGAACGTCTGGCCATCGGGTGAGATGACGGTAACCTCGGCGTTGTTGGTGAGATCCGCGCCCAGTGGTGTTTCGGGATCCACCGTCCCCGTGATGAGAATGGTGGCCGTGATGCCGTTCTGAATGTCTCCGAGTGTGCACGATACGATATCGCCACTTGCCTGCGGAGATATCGTACAACTGCCGCTGCTGCTGGACGGTACCACATAGGTAGCCGCCGTGGTGTCCACCTGGAAGGGCATAGTGTCGGTGACGATGGCGTCGACTGCAGTGAAGGGGCCGCTGTTGTAGACTGTAAGAGCATAGGTGATCGGGCTGCCGGCAGTCACTGTGAGGGGACCGGTCTTGCCGATGGCCACGTCGGCTAGCTGGAGCACTGCCGAATCACTGGCCCGATAGTCGTCGACGCCACCGGAGCCGTCGCGCGTGTCACCAAAGGGATTGGTGGCCAGGCTGGTCCAGGTGCCGGTGATGGTATTGGTAAAGGCCGTGCCAAAGAGGGCGTTTGGATTCACCACTGCCGCATAGCGCAGGCGCACGGGGTTGGCCGCGGTGAAGGTGGGGGTGATCACGTCGAAGGAGGCGGTGAGCTGTGGCGAAAGGGTGTCGAGTGTGCTGCCGCTCACCGTGTTCGGCGGCATGTTGATCTGCCAGGAACCGGGGATGTAGTTGAGGCCGTTCGGGACGATGTCGGTAATAGCGACATTGTAGGCAGGGATCGTGGATGTCGGGCTGTGATAGACTTCGATGTTGTAGAACACGGTATCGCCGGGCTGGGCGGCCGTGGGCGTGACCGATTTGGAGATCACCAGCGTGGGCTCGACCAGGGTGACCGGTGGGGCACTATCGGAAGCGATTTCCAGGCTGTTGTCGGCATCCAGCCAGGTGGCCGTCACGCTGTTGGTCTTGCTGTCGCCATGATTGGCCGCGGCCACATCGGCCACGATCAGGCGCATGGTGTAGTCGATCTCGGCCACCGATGGCGTGGTGTTGCTGATGCTATCGTTGAAGCTGACGGTGAAGCTGCTGGTGCCCGAGCCATCGCCGCCGCCGGCCGGGTTCTGGCTGAGGGTGTAGGTGGGCAGAGCGAAGGTTGGGGTCGTGGTGATGCTGAGGAAGCTATCCACGGGGTCGTAGCGTAGGCCCGCGGGGATGCTATCGGTAAAGGCCAGGTTGCGCGTGAGGCCCGTGGGCACGGTGATGGCGATGGTGTAGGTAATCGCTTCGCCGATGGTGTAGTCGCGATTGTCCAGCAGCCGCTTTTGAATCTGCACCGGCGCTGTGTTCACCACCTGCTGAGTCGATGTCAGATAGTCGTCCGGCCCGATGCCGCTGCCCGTGCGCTCGTCGGGATTGGTGCCGGGCATGCTGGTATAGCTGACACTGACGGTGTTGGTGAGAGCGCTGCTGGGCTCGGCATTGTCGTCCACCGTCACCACGTAGGTGATCACGTGCGTGGGATCGGTAGGCGCAAAGACATTGTAGGTGGCCGAAATCACCTGGTTGGCGGTGAAGGTGGCATCGGCGGCCGGGCTGGTGAGCAGGCTGCCGGGCTTGTAGGTGAAGCGATCGGGAATGGTGTCGATCACGACCACATCGTAGGCGGTGGCGGTGCTGCCAGGAGCATGAGTCAGCGTGAGCGTGTAAGTGATCTCATCACCTTTGCGAATACCGGTGGTGGGGGTGGCATTCTTGCTGATCTGCAGGATGGGCTCACGCACGACGCCTGAAACGGCGGTATTGAAGTTGTAAGGCTGGCCGTCCTCGATGTAGGTCATGTCCACCGTGTTGGTAAAAATGTCGTTGTTGTTGGCGGCCAGTTCGTTGGAGATGATGCCTGTAACGGTGACCGTGAGCGTGTCGGGACCATCGACGCGGTTGGCCGCAGGCGCGCTGGTAGTGAACACCAGTTGCAGGGGATTGCTTGTGTTGACCGTCCAGGTATTGGTGGCCGCGGCCGTATTGGTAATGGCGATGTCGGTGTAGCTGAATACCAGGGTGCTGGCAAGGGTGGGCAGGGTGTCGGTGATGAAGGTGTTGGTGTACGTGCGTGTGCCATGGAAGTTGGCCGTAAAAGTGTAGCTGAAGGGTTCGCCTATGCTTACCGGTGTCTGACTGATGTTCTTGACGAAGTTTTGTAGTGGCGTGGAGTAGCTGACGAAGACGTCGTCCTCCGCACAACCACCGGTACTACATTCGCTGTGGGCGTAGAGCGTGGTGCGGTAGTCGGTTTGGGCGGTTTCGGCCTGGGCGCTGAAGGTGGCGGTCCATGTCTGGCCGTTGGCCAGCGAGCCGACAGTCCAGGTGATCATGCTGCCGCCGGGTTGTTCGTCGATCACAGGAACGGCACCACCCGGCGAACCGTTGCCGGCCGTGATGTTCTGCCAGCCGTTGCCCAGTGTCTCGGTAATCACCAGGTTGTTGGTGGGGCTGTTGCCGAAGTTCTGCACCGAGACAGTCCAGGTGTAGGTCTGCCCAAAGACGATTACCTGGGTGTGTGGCGTCTGATCGATGCTTAGCTGGGAACGCAGAACGGTAATGGTGTTGGTGTCATCGGGCGTGTCGGTGTAGACATTGCCGCAGGTATCTTCGTAAGTGAGCTGAGCCGTATTGCCGGGATTGGCTCCGGGATTGGCGCAGGTACCGGGCGCCAGAGGATCATTGATCACGTTGAAACGCAGGGTAGGTGTGGTGACCAGTCCCGGTATCGTGTTGTAGACAAAGGTGATGGTACCGGTAGCGCCCAGTGCAGGCGTGAGGTCGGGTGTGGGGGCGGTGGCGCCGTTCAGGCCATTGTAGGCCAGGCCCGAGGGCAGGGTATAGGTGATGACCACATTCTGCGCGCGGGCACCGTTGTTATCGAAGTCGATGCGGATGGGGCCGCCGCCACATTGATCCAGCGAGCGGTTGCGCGCGTCTAGGGTGAAGGAAGGTTTGGTGTTGAGCGTCGCCTCCGCAGCAACGGGCGTCTGGAAGCAGACGTCACTCACGCTGCAGGCATAGGCGGCCAGAGCCGAGTTAGTGGTGCCGGCGTTGCACACGGCATTGTTGACCGTGCCCGTAATGACAAAGGTGAGGGTCTCGGCCGGATCGATAGGCAACCCGCCACTGCCGCCGGCATCACCCCAGTCAACAGTTGAACCTGCGATGTTGCCGGCGTAGCCCTTGACGGTGTTGGCCGTGGTCGGCGTGAAGTTTGCCGGTACTGTGTCGGTCACGAAGAGATTGGTGGCGCGGGCATCACCCACATTGGTGACCTCGACCTCCCACACCACCGTATCGCCCACACCGGCATACACCACGTTGCCCAGCGTGTTGCCGGCACTGGCATTGCGCCCCTGTTTGCTCACCTGTAGAGCCGGTTCGTCCACGATCAGCGAGATGCTGTCCTCGAGCGTACTCAGAGGCACATCACAGATATCGCGCGTGGTCGCGCTGGACTGTACCTCGGCCGCGCTGCTGGCACAACTGGTCGCGACGCGGAAGTCGATGGTGATCACATCCTCACCTGCACGCTCGGCAAGCACATCGTACGCCGGCGTTCCCGACGCGAAGCTGGCGACGTCCCAGGTCAGCACCTGCGTCCCCCCTACCGTGGCGACGGTCGGCGTAAACGGCCGATTGGCCAGGAGCTGGCCGCTGGTGGTGCCTGTTACCACATTGCCCGAGCTGTTGGTAACCGTGACGAAGGCCGAGCCGCTTACATAGGTGGCGTTGGTGATGGTGTCCGTGATCACGAATTCAAACTCATCGCTGAGCGCGGAGGCATTCTTGACTACCAGATGGATAAGGCCTTCGCCGCAGAGTGGGATCGCGGCATCCTGGTTGTTGCTGGACAACAGGGCGCTGGGACCTTTGTGGAAAATGATGTGATCGACTGCGACACCCGAGCAGGTAGGCCCGCCGCCCGTCTGTACCTGACCACAGGTCTGCGCCAGGCCGACGTCGACCTGGGCCGGGTCGAGACAGGAATTGATGCTGGCCTGGGCGTCGAACTGCACCCGGGCACCGATGGGCAACGTGCCAATGGTGAAGGTCACCACTTCCTGACCGCCGACCGTGCCGGTCACAGCGCTGATGGTGCTGAGGAAGTTGGGCGGTGTGTAGCCTGTGCTCAGGGTATAGGTGATGAAGTGGTAGCCGACGGGCAAGGTATTGGTGACTATGGCATTGGTGGCGTCGAGGTCACCGAGATTGCTGACAAACCAGCGCCAGCTTGCCTGACGGCCGTATACGGTGTACTCGTCAGGCGTCACCAGCAGGGAAACGATGGACGAGCGGGTGGAATTGCCGGCCGTGGCCGGGCCTGCTTCCCGCGGCAGGGGACAGATATCCTGGTAGGAGAGGGAGGCCGTCAGCGGGCCTGTCTCCCCGCAATTGCGGAACAGGGGAAAGCTGATGCTGCCGTCGCCCGTGATGGGAGCAGTGCCGGAGAAGGCGAAGGTCGTGGTAACCCCGCTCTGAGTGACGGTGACGGGAATGCCCGCGAGCGCGCCTGAATAGGCCGCGGCAGTAGGCGTATAAATGTCTCCGGCCTGGGCCGTAAAGGTCACCACCAGATGGTCGGTGAGCAGATCTGGGTCGGGATTGCCGCCATTGACCGAGATGGTGACCGTATTAACCTGGCAGCTATTCAACGTAGCCGGTGCCAGGTCGATGCCAAGGTTGCCCCGCTGTAGGGTGACGTAGGTCCCCAGGACGGCCGTATGACCCCCATCACACGACTGTGCGGGGCCGGGCATCTCGAAGAAGGCTTCTACGAAGCCGGTGCGTGAAGGATCGCTGGCCAATGTGGTGGGGCCTGCCAGCGCCTGGTAGGTGATGGTGATGTTGGCCGTATTGCTGAAGGCGCCAAACGCGCTCATGTTGCTGAAGTCGATGACCAGCGGCGGACCCAGCGTTGTGGTAACCAGGCTCGTGCGATCTACGCCGTCGATCACGACCTGCACGGAGCCGGCAACCACCTGGTAGGGCGCGTCGAAGACGCCCGCGCCCAGGGTATCGGTATAGATCGCTCCGGTCCAGGTGATCCCCGTACCGATCTGCAGTGTGGTGGTGAACTGCTGGGCTGCCGTGTTGGTGCTGCACAGCGCCAGCGGCGATGAGGTCATCTCAAAACTGTTCTGCGCCAGGTTCAGCGAGTCCAAGACGATGAAGCTGGTGCTTGCCTGGGCGCTTAAGGAGCATTCGGGACACACATCGGCCACCGCGTTGACCGTATTCGGCAGGTTCAGTCCGGCGTTGCAGGTGCCCGTACCCGACTGATCTGGGATCGTTGCCGTGATGAGGAGCGTTTCATTCAGGGTCGCTACAGTTGCCGGCAGGGTCCAGGTGATGACATTTCCGCTCTGGGTGACCGAACCGGTGCTCGCCACAGGCGTCACATTTTCCAGGAAATCGGTCAGGACATCGGTAACGGTGATGCCGTTGGTATTGGTAATATTTGTGCCGGCCAGGGTGATCGTGTAGACAAAGGTCTCGCCCGAGTAGGCGATATCGCCTGTGGAGGAAACCTTGTTCAGGGAGAGAGTGGGCGCGTCGGGGCCGAGCGTAGTGCTGCTCTGGCCGGCCGTGCCGGTGCTCTGCAAGAGGAGACAGGCGTCGTAGGCCCGCGGCGTCAACTGCACACTGCCGGTGCCGCCACTGCACACACTGCCCGAGCTGCTCACGTCGACGGTGAGGGTGATGGTCTCGCCACCCCGGATCATACCGGGCACCGTGCCTCCGGTGTATTGTAGCTGGTTGCCCACCAGATTCCAGTCGCCGCCCGGCTGGGGATTGGACACCACAAGCCCGCCTGCGGTGTTGATGTCCAGCACCAGTTGCTGGCCCGTGCCGCCGTTGTTGGTAATAGTGACGGGCACAGTTGTATTCAGACTGCCGCAATAAGAGACCTGTGGCAGGGACCCCACTTCGACAACGATGTCGGGCTCTTGTAGCAGCAGGGCAATATCTGCCTCGCTGGATGCGGGATTGGAGCCTGTGGCCGTACCGTCTTCATTGCCGATGGACCAGGATGCCTGGGCAAGATTCGTCAGGTTCCCACAGGCGGCGACCACGGCTGTGGCCGTGTAAGTGGCAGACTCTCCCGCAGCCAGATCGATGGGTGAGGGGGCAGGCGTCACCTGGCCGTTGCTCAGCCCGCTACCGAAGGTGTCGGTAAAGACGGCATCGTAGACGTTGCCCAAACCGGTATTCTTGAGCGTAATAGTCCAGGTGACCGTGTCCCCCACATAGCCGTCCTGTACGACAGAAGTCTTCTGGATGGTGAGATTACCCCGCGCCGTGGGGACGTTTTGCTGGGTGGTGGTGCAGGTAAGGGGGGAAGGGGTACCACTTTGCAGGGATACCACCAGGAGCTGGGCCGAGGGCGCATAGTCGGTCGTGGCCAGCCGGAAGGTAAAGGTCAGGGTTTCGCCGGGTTCCAGCGCGTTGGCAGGCGCCGTGCCGGCCAGGGCCAGTGTGAAGGGCGCATTGGGCGCGGTGGTGCCCGGGTCGCTGACCGTGGGGGAGTCGAAACTGCTGGCGACAGTGGCCGAGCCCCCCAAATAGTAAAAGCCGACGTTGGGATCCACCAGGAGACTCGCCTCGGTGGCGCTGATCGTGCCGTTGTTGGTTACGGTGACCGTGTAGACATCGCCGGCTGTATTGCCCTCGCTTACCGTGTACGGTGGTATGCTGAGCGCGAAGGAGAGATTCGAGGCGGGAGGACACTGGCCCGCGGCCTGAGGCGCCAGCAACGATGTCGACGCCGTGCGCGGCGCCGCCTGCTCAAACCAGGCCGGAAGCAGGGAGTCGGCAAGAGAAACGGTAGGGGAGTGCGATGGCTCCTCTGCAGGCACGGTCTCGGTGACTCCGCTACTCGCCACCATCCAACCGGGAAGCACGTCGGCAAGCTGTCCCGACTGCGTATTCCCCCCATCAGGTCGCGCTCTCTTTGGCGCCTGTGCGGACGCGGCACCCGGCAGACGCGACGCCGAGGCGGTGGGGAG
>RFJM01000147.1 GCA_003694905.1 Caldilineae bacterium | reverse complement strand
CTCGTTGCCCTCAGCTACACAGTCTTACCCGTCCGGTGGCCGAGGCTCTGGACGGCGAACCGGGCCCACGGCACAGGGGCCCTACCGCTGGAGCCGGATCATCTCCCGGACCCAGTAACCGCTGTCCTTGATCACGCGGCGCTGGGTGGCAAAGTCGACATACACCAGACCGAACCGCTTGCTGAAACCCTCCGCCCACTCGAAGTTGTCCATCAGTGACCAGATGAAATACCCGCGGAGATCGGCACCGTCCCGAATGGCCTCCGCGGCAGCACTCATGTATCCCTGCAAATAAGACACACGCAGCGAATCGTGAACCCGGCCATCTTCCAGCCGATCCGTGAAAGCCGCGCCGTTCTCGGTCACATACAGCACGGGGCGCTTGTAATCCTGCGTCAGTCGCATCAGCAGTTCGTACATCCCCTGCGGATACACCTCCCACCCCATGCTGGTGTACTGCACCCCATCACGCACATACTCTCGTTCAGCCGAGATCTCCCCCTCCAGCCAGCTTCGTAGCCAGGGCACCCAGGCGACGTGGCGAGCGAAGCTACGGGAATAGTGATTAACACCGAGAAAATCAATGGGCTGCGAGATCAGCTCCATGTCGCCCGGCATGATCTTAGGCCAAAACAGGCGGGTGCGGTTCCGTAGTAGTTCGGGGTAGCGCCCCTTGAACACGCCGTCCAGGAAGAAGCCGTTGAGAAACTGGTCGAAGAGGACGGCTGCTACCTTGTCGGCGGGCCGCTGTGTCTTGGGATGCACCAACTGCAGACTGAGGGTGATGCCTACCCGGGCATCCGGGGCCAGAGCCCTGATCCGCTCTACTGCCATACCGTGCCCCAACAATTGGTGATGCGCCACCCTGTAGAAATGCCAGGGATTGCGATGGCCGGGCGCATGGATACCCAGCAGATGTCCCAGGGCCGCATGCACCCAGGGTTCGTTCAGCGTGATCCAGTGCTTGACCCTGTCACCCAGTCGGCGTACGAGCACCTCGGCGTAATCTGCGAAGTAGAGAGCAGTCTCCCGGCCGATGAAGCCGCCGTAGGCATCGTAGAGCGCATAGGGCAGGTCCCAGTGGAACAGGGTGACAAAGGGCGTGATGCCCCGGGCCAGCAGTGCATCCACCAGCCGCTCGTAATAGTCGAGACCCTTGTCGTTGACCGCTCCGAATCCTTGCGGCAGCACCCGCGGCCAGGAAATGGAAAAGCGGTAAGCGTTGAGCCCCAGTTCCGCCATCAACTCGATGTCGGTCTGGAAATCATGATAGGTGTTGCAGGCCACATCGCCGGTTTCACCCGTCGCGATCTTGCCTGGCGTATGCGCGAACACGT
Organism: Caldilineae bacterium; assembly: GCA_003694905.1. Classification (GTDB taxonomy): domain Bacteria; phylum Chloroflexota; class Anaerolineae; order J102; family J102; genus J102. The sequence goes on along the minus strand of RFJM01000147.1, from coordinate 3,791 downwards.
CCCAGATAGAGGGGCCTTTGCCGTCCTCGTTCCAGCCGCCCTCGATCTGATACGCAGACGTCGCGGTACCAAACAGAAAGCCGGGAGGGAAATGGGGAAACTCTTGCTGCTCGCTCATGGTCAGTGTGTTCGTGAGGTAGTGGCGTGTGTGCTGCCTATTCTAGTCCGAGCCCGTGCCGGGGACCAAAACACGGGCATGTACGCGTCGCTGCTGAAATGTGACGGCGGGGTATGACTTTTGGCACTACGTCACATGACCCTGCCCGCGATAGGATACAGATGACAGGCACAGGGAGAGGACTCCCTCACCTGTCCCAACCTAAGTGAGAAATGGAGGCTGAAATGTACACCCCGCAAACCGATCCATCACCCTTTGAATCGAAACAACTTCGTCATTCGTCGGCCGCAGGCGTGGCCCTGATTCTCATTGGCCTGTTGCTCCTGGTCGGCCGCCTCTCCCACAGTCTGACGGTGGGCATGATGGTGCTGCCCACGCTGGCCATCATCTTTCTCGCCTGGGGCCTGCTCACACGCACCTTTGGCCTGGTCATCCCCGGCGGCATCCTCATGGGTGTCGGGCTGGGCACCATCCTGGTCGAGTCGCCACCGTCCTTCCTGGCCCGCGTTGATGAAGGTGCGCTATTCCTGCTGGCCTTCTCGGCCGGGTGGGCCTTGATCACCCTGCTCTCACCATTAGCCGACGGCCGGCTGCACTGGTGGCCGCTCATTCCCGGCGGCGTCATGGCTGCCATCGGCGGGCTGATCCTGCTGGGCGAACTGGGCGCCATGGTGCTGGAATGGAGCGGGTTCCTCTGGCCACTGGTGTTGGTGCTGCTCGGCCTGTACATCCTCTTCCGCAGGTCAGAGCCGGATCATCGCCGGTAGGCCCCGGCACCGGGAGTACAAGACGCACCGAGTCCAGACGCCCTCCGGTCCGGAGGGCGCTGCTCAATGTCTTCATCGCGGCACCCCCTAGTGCCCGTTCGGCATTCTGCGATGGGCCACAGCGATAGCGAATGGAGGACTGCCCGTACCCATGCCCGACTGTTGGGCCGCGCAGGCATTCCACGATATCATTGGCCACAAATGCACGTCCCGGATGCCGGCTGCGATCTCCTGGCCCCCTGCGGTTACGGCATCCTCCTGGTCTCTTTCGGCGTCAGACCCAATCGCTATGGATGGTAATTCTGTCCCTCCCTCACCCGATCCGTGGTTGCAACGCCTGCAGTCGCTGTTCGCAAATCGGCTGCTGAATCTAAGCGGTCTGATTGTGACCCTTAGCGTGAGCGGGCTGGGGCTGCTCGAGTACTTCCTCAATGATTATCCCGCCCGCTGGCCCGTGCTCACCCTGGTCTCGGCGTTGATTCTGCTTAACCTGAGTCTCCACTTCAACGACTGGTGGGATCGGGGACTCTGGCGTCGGCGTATGCTGCTGGCGCTGATGGCGGCACTGACCATCGCGCTGCTTTTCATCCCCCCCTCGCTCAGCGTCTGGATCATCATCTTTTTTGTGCTCAGCGTCGTCGCGTCCATGATGTTCGAGCCGCGTGAATGGACCTTGTGGATCGCGGCTTTCGCCATCATCTCAACGGCCTATTTCGTCACCCAGTATGGCTGGGCGAGAGGTCTCTATCCGGCCATCATCTACGCCGGCGCCTTCTACTTCTTCGCCAGTTTTGCCAAGGCAACAGCAGATGCGCAGGCGGCTCAGCAACGCAGCCAACAGCTCTACGAGGAATTGCAGGCCGCGCATCGGCAATTGCAGGCCTACGCCCGTCGTGTCGAGCAGCTGACCATTATGGAAGAGCGTGGTCGCCTGGCGCGCGAGATGCACGATACGGTCGGGCACAGACTGACGGTGTCTGCGGTCCAGCTTGAAGCAGCGCAGCGCCTGATCACGCAGAATCCGGAGAAGGCCGCAGAAATGGTTGCCACGGTGAGAGAACAGATCCTGCAGGCGCTGGCCGAGCTGAGAGAAACGGTGGCCGCGCTGCGCGCTCCGGTCGAGGAGGATCTGAGCCTGCCTGTGTCGCTGGAACGCCTGGTCCAGCAATTCCGCGAGGGTACGGGCATCCCGGTTGAGCTGGTGCTGGACGAGGCCCTGCCGGACCTGGATCCCCGCCAGCGCAAAGCCATTTACCGGGCAGCGCAGGAATCGCTGACCAATGTCCAGAAGCACGCACGGGCAGGCCGTGTGTGGGTTCGCCTGGAAGGCCGGGAAGATCAGGTCCGGTTGGAGGTGGAGGACGATGGGGTGGGGCCGGCCACACCACCTGCGGCCGGTGGCTTCGGTCTGAGAGGGCTTCGGGAACGGGCCGCACAACTGGGCGGCGCGTTTCACCTGGAAGCCCGTCCGGCCGGAGGCGCACGTGCCGTCTTCAGCATCCCTTTGCGGTATAATGAAAATGCTCCCGAAGACCAGGAGTGACCCCCCGCCCTGCGCTCTCCACCCCGCCAGAGTGCCATGACTGCCATCCGCTTGCTCATTGTCGATGACCAGCGTCTCATGCGCGACGGCCTGCGCATTCTCCTGGAGTTGGAAGAAGATCTGGAAGTGGTGGGGGAGGCTGCCAACGGCCGCGAGGCGCTGGAGGTGTACGAACAGGTCAGGCCGGACGTGGTACTGATGGATATCCGCATGCCCGAGATGGATGGGGTGGAAGCGACCCGGCGGTTGCGGGCTTCGTGGCCGGATGCCCGCGTCATCATCCTCACGACGTTCGACGACGACGAGTACGTGTTCGAGGGCCTGCGGGCGGGGGCCCTGGGTTACCTGCTCAAGGCTGTTTCGGGTGAGGAGCTGGCCCAGGCCATCCGCACCGTCGCCGCGGGTGGTGCTCTCATCGACCCCTCGGTGACCCGCAAGGTAGTGGCCGAATTCGCGCGCATGGGGCACAGAGCGCGTACGGCCCCCGCTGAACTGGCGGAGCCCCTATCGGAGCGGGAGGAGGAGATCCTGCGCCTGATTGCCGAAGGCTGCACGAACAGGGAGATCGCCCAGCGTCTGTTCCTGGCAGAGGGTACGGTGAAAAACTACGTCTCCGCGATTCTGGCCAAGATCGGTGCACGCGACCGCACTCAGGCGGTGGTAAGGGCGCAGGAGTTGGGGCTGCTGTAGAAACTTGATACAATCTGGCCATGTCCACACCCATGCGCCGCCAATACCTGCAGATCAAGAAACAGTACCCGGACGCCATTCTCTTTTTCCGGCTGGGTGACTTCTACGAGACCTTCGACGAAGACGCCAAGATCGTCGCCGAGGTGTGCGACGTGGCCCTCACCAGCCGGCCCGTGACAAAAAATCAACGGGTGCCCCTGGCCGGCGTGCCCTGGCACAGTGTCGAGACCTACATCGCCAAGATGGTGAGTGCAGGCTACAAGGTCGCCATCTGCGAGCAGGTGGGAGAAGTGGGCAAGGGGTTGGTTGAGCGCGAGGTGATTCGCGTGGTCACGCCCGGCACGCTGGTGGAGCCTTCGTTGCTGGATGAGCGCAAGAACAACTATATCGCAGCGCTCGTCTTCGAGGAGGGTCGGCGGGCCGGCCTGGCCTATGCGGACATCACGACCGGTGAGTTTGCGGTGACAGAGATCACGGGCAGGGAGGTCGCCAGGCGGGTGAACGAGGAACTCGCGCGACTGGACCCGGCCGAGGTGGTGATCCCGGACGCAGGTGGCTACCCCGGCCTCGACGGCGCCTTCGCCATCTCGGCCTACGAGCCCTGGCGTTTCGAGAACGAGGCCGCTCGCCAGGCGTTGCTCGAGTTTTATGGCGTGAGCAGTCTGGCCGGATT
>RFJM01000146.1 GCA_003694905.1 Caldilineae bacterium | reverse complement strand
GTATAGCTCTGATGTTCGATTTCTATTATAATTCAGAACTAAAGTTCTTGTCAAGCCGGCACAGTTCGCCGGGCGCGTTTCAAAATAGGGGCAGCCGGTGCGCTAGGCCGGTAAGGGTCCCCCCAGCAAGGGGCGTGCGGGGCGCTCCCTCGCACCGCGGCGTCGGCCGGCGAGACAGGCGGCCCGAGGTTTCAGCTTCTCGGGCCGGGCTGCAGGTGGGACAGGCTTTCCAGCCTGTCCGCATACCTGACCACGCGACACGGCAAGCTGAAGCGGGGGTGCTTGTCCGGCCGGGTGTGGCCGCGACGTTTCCGGGAGGGCGCCGCCCGCGAGCTGCCCCCAAATTGAAACGTCCCCGCGCTAACAGGGTTGACGTTCTTGCCAAGCTATGCTAAAGTCCTGCCTCACGCGAAGCTCATCGGCCAACCTCATCGCATACTCTCCACACACCGCTTGTCTATGGCAAAATACCAAATACTGTACTGGTACGAGATCCCGACACAGGTGAGGGCCAAGGAGGGCAGGAACCGCTTCAGCGTACCGTTGTCGGACCGCTTCATGGAGACGGTGGATAAAACAGCCATGGCCGCGCGCATTACCGGCTCCGATGCCTACATGCGCGGCTTCAAATGGAGCGAGGCCAGAGAACGCGAGGGAACGCCAGAAGAGGTAGCCCGCGCCGTCGCCGCCGAACTCGAGCAACAATACCAGCGCATCCCCTGGCGGGACCTGGCCAGACGCCTGCGAGAACAGGCCCCGGCAGAAGGTTAGCTTTTCAACGGCCATGCGCTCAAACGGATAGAACCACCGGCAAACCTGACCCTACCAACACAAACTCATGTCTGAACCTACAGCAAAGAAGCCAGAACATCTGGTTATTTTTATGCCTTCCGGACGCCGGGCCCGCGTAGCCGAAGGCACCTCCCTTCTGGAAGCTGCCCGGCAGATGGGGGTAGAAATCGAGAGCATCTGTGGCGGACGGCTCACCTGCGGCAAGTGCAAAGTGAGGGTAGAAGAGGGCCACTTCCCCAAGCATGGCATCGAGTCCAGAGCCGATCATCTCACCCCTCCCGGCCAGGAAGAACTGGACCTACTTGAGCGCATGGGGGCGCGTGGCGCTCGCCTCTCCTGCTCGGCTTACGTCTGTGGCGATGTGCTCAGCTTCGTCCCCGAAGAGAGCCGCGCTCAAAAGCAGATCATCCGCAAATCCGCCACGGAGCGGGCGATTGAGGTGGTACCTGCTGTCCGGCAGGTTTATGTCGAGGTCGACCGGGCAGTTTTAGGCGAGCACCGCGGTGATTGGGGCAGACTGCAAGACGCACTGGCCGAGCAATGGCAGCTCACCGAACTCAGCATCGACCTGCAGGCCCTACAACGTCTGCAAACGGCTCTGCGGCAGGGCAATTGGGCCGTCACCGTGACACTGTGGCACGATCGAGAAGTCATCGACGTGCAGCCGGGCTATCAGGAAGGCGCCTACGGTCTCGCCGTAGACATCGGAAGCACCACGCTGGCCGCGTATCTCTGCGATCTGCGGACGGGCGAACTCCTGGCCACCGAATCGGCCATGAATCCCCAGGTGGCGTACGGCGAAGATCTCATGAGCCGCATTTCCTACGCCATGATGCACAAAGACGGCCTTGCCAAGATGCATAAAGCCGTCATCGACGCGCTGAACAAGCTGGCGGCCCAGGCGGCCCGCGCCGCAGGAATCCGAACTCGGCAGATCTACGAAGCCGTCTTCGTGGGCAATACCACCATGATCCACATCTTCCTGGGCATCAACCCGGTGGAGTTAGGCGGCGCGCCCTTTGCCCTGGCCAACCGGGATAGCATGGACTTCAAGGCACGCGATCTGGGCTTGCGCCTGCATCCCGGTGCCAATGTGCACGTCTTGCCCGCCGAGGCAGGACATGTGGGTGCCGACAACGTTGGCGTGCTCATCGCCGAGGAGCCCTACAGGCAGGAGGAGGAGATCGTGTTGATCGTAGATGTGGGTACCAACGCCGAGATCGTTCTCGGCAATAGCCGCTGGCTGTACAGCGCCTCCAGCCCCACAGGGCCCGCCTTCGAGGGCGCGCAGATCCGCTACGGCATGCGGGCAGCGCCCGGAGCTATCGAGCGAGTACGGATCGACCCCGCGACCAAAGAGCCCAGGTTCCGAGTCATCGGCGAGGAACGCTGGTCAGACGAGTGGGATCTGCGGCCGGATGCGCCGACCGAGTCGCAACCGAAACATCTGGCCGCAGGCATCTGCGGCTCGGGCATCATCGAAGCCATTGCCGAGATGTACCTCAGCGGCATCATCCTGCCGGACGGCAGGTTCAATCCTGCCTGCCGTGGCGAGCGCTTTCGCTGGGAAGGCCGCAAAGGGGCCTACGTGCTGGCCAGGGCCGAAGAGAGCGCCATGGGCGAGGAGATCCTGGTCACCCACGAGGATGTCCGCAACATCCAGCTGGCCAAGGCGGCCCTCTATGCCGGTGCCAAGCTCTTGATGATGCGGGCGGGCGTGGAGAAGGTGGACCGGGTCACGCTGGCCGGAGCCTTTGGGAGCTACATCGACCCGCTGCATGCCATGGTGTTGGGGCTGATCCCCGACTGCGAGCTGAGCAAGGTGCACGCAGTGGGCAATGCCGCCGGCGATGGCGCGCGCATCGCCCTGCTCAACCGGCGCAAGCGCCTGGAGGCTATGGAGGTCGCACATACTATCCGCTACATCGAGACCGCGGTTGATCCCGACTTCCAGGAGCAATTCGTCGGCGCCATTCACCTCCCCCATGCCACCGATCCCTATCCCCATCTGGAAGGAATCCTGCCCGAGGGAGGAACGACGGAGGCGCAGGCGCGGGCCCGCCCCCGACGTCGGTCACGGCGCAGGCAAAAACAGCCGACTCCGGCCTAGGAGTGTGAACATGAGTCTGGGCAGCACTTTGCGGGATCATCCCCACTTCTTAGAGCAGCTCTATCGCCTCACCGCTTATGTGGTGCGCAAGCTCGATCCCCTCGTCGCCCGCATTGGCTACGATCGCGCCAATCGCTGGCTTCGTTACCCGGAAGAGTGGGTCAAGCGCATCGTGTTCGACTGCCGCATGTGCGGGCAATGCGTCTTGCATTCAACCGGTATGACCTGCCCCATGTCGTGTCCGAAGAATCTGCGCAACGGGCCTTGTGGTGGGGTACGGGGCAACGGCCATTGCGAGGTCATCCCCGAGATGAAGTGCGTCTGGACCGAAGCGTACGAGCGCTCGCTCAAGATGCCGGTGTACGGCCAAGAGATCTTGTGGCTCCAGCCTCCTGTCAATCGCCAGCTCGAAGGCACGAGCGCCTGGGTCAACATGCTCACGGGCATCGACAGGGAGCCCCCTCCGGGCTGGCAGGGCACTACCCAGGAGATCGAACTGAGTGTACAGCCATGAACGATGAATATATCGCCGGAAGTCGGCTGGAAAGGGTATTGCGATCCGGTCGCTTCGCCGTCACCGCGGAGCTGAACCCGCCCGACAGCGCCGATCCGCAGGAGGTTTACGACGCGGCCGTGGTACTTTCGCAGGTATGCGATGCTATCAACGCCACCGATGGTTCGGGTGCGAACTGCCACATGTCGAGCATGGCCATCTGCGCGCTGCTGGTGCGGGCAGGTTATGAGCCGGTGTTTCAGATGTCCTGCCGGGATCGCAACCGCATCGCCATGCAGGGAGACCTGCTGGGCGCAGTGGCGATGGGCGTGCGCAATGTCCTGTGTCTCACCGGCGACGATGTGACCGCCGGCGATCAGCCTCAGGCCAAGCGGGTTTTCGATCTCGACTCCATCCAGCTCCTGCGGACCATCACCATCATGCGGGACAAGGGTATGTTCCTGAGCGGACGCAAGCTGACGACGCCGCCACGCGTCTTCCTGGGCGCGGCCTCCAACCCCTTCGTCCCCCCGTACGAGTGGCGGCCTCTGCGTCTGGCCAAGAAGGTGGAGGCCGGCGCCGGCTTTGTGCAGACCCAGTACTGTTTCGATGTACCGAGACTGAGGCAATTCATGCAGCGTGTGCGCGACCTGGGCCTGCACGAGCGGGTGTACATTCTGGTCGGCGTCGGACCGCTGCGCTCGGAGAAGGCCGCCGAGTTCATGCGCACACGGGTGCCGGGCGTCCACATCCCCGACGAGATCGTGGACCGGCTGCGCAAGACACCCAAAGGCCAGAAGCGAAGCGAAGGCAAGCGCATCTGCGTGGAGATTATCCAGCAAGTTCGCGAGATCGAAGGAGTGGCCGGGATTCATGTCATGGCCTATCGCCAGGAGGAACTGGTGGCCGAGATCATCGAGGAAGCGGGATTGCTGCCCCGCCCCAGCCGGCTGGGCGCACCCGACCCCCGCGAGCTCGCGCGTCCGCGCAAATGGTCGCGCGCCTAGCATGGTGCTACTGCCGGGTCTAGCCGCGCCCTGCGGCCAGCCTTGCGCAGATCGGAAAATCGCAGTAAAAAGGGGGAGTGCCGTCCGCTTGAACGGTGCCCGATCTTACATCTATCTCCTCACGTCCGTGCCTTCGCCCTTGCCCGAGATTCTCCGAAGCTGCCAATGACGCGCCTGCTTTACTTTGTCATCGCGGTTGTGCTGGCCGCTGTAGCCCAGCGCTGGCTGTCGCAAGGCGTGAGTTCCCCGCGCGATTCCGTGCTGCTGTTCCTGGTTGCGGGCGCACTCTTCGCTGCTCATGGTATGGCGCCTGCCGCCTGGCCGCAGCTTCCGCCCCGGCGCAAGTGGCCCTACCTGGGGCTGGCGCTGGCGGCCGCGGGTATTCTGTTGGCTGCTATCGCCTTCGTGGGCCGCTTCTGGTCGGAGGTGTATCATGGTTGGGGATTGTGGTTGTGGCTTATCGCCATACCCCTATATCTGGCTGGCACGTGGCTGGATCTCCCTTCACCGGATGCCGACGCGGAAGCCCAGGCGGACACGGCCTGGATCGAGAGATTACCTGACCGCCGTCAGGTGCTGGTCGGCCTGGCGCTGATCCTCGTGCTGGCAACGGCCGTGCGTTTCTACGCGCTCGACACCTATCCCAACGGCTGCCAGTCGGATGAGTGCAACAACGGGCTGGACGCGCTCAAGTGGCTATCGGGTGCGCCCTATACGCCCTATGCCGAGACCAACGAGGGCCAGGCCACGCTTTTTACCTACATCATCGCGCTCTACATCAAGCTCTTCGGCCAGAGCGTTGCCACCATGCGCATGGTCTCCGCAACCGTCGGGGTCCTGACCGTGCTGGCCTTCTACTTCCTGGCGCGGGAGATCTACGGCGAGCGCATCGGCCTACTCACTGCGGCGCTGGTGGCGGCCGACCGCTGGCACATCACCTTTAGCCGCATTGTCTACGAGCTCATCCTCATGCCCCTGGTATTGAGCCTGCAGGTTCTCTTCCTGCTCAAAGCACTCAAGACCGGGCGGAGAAGGTGGTGGGCCCTTTCGGGGATGATGCTGGCGCTGGGCATGAATACCTACACGGCCTACCGCGTGGTGCCCTTCTTCTTCGCGGTCTACTTTCTCTATTGGCTGCTCACCCACCGCCAGCGCATCCGGCGCGATTTCGAAGGGATGCTGGTCTTTGCCGGCGGCGCTGCCGTGGCCGTGGCCCCTCTGGCTGCCTACACCATTCGCAATTGGAATGTCTTCATCTCTCGCATCAATCACATCTCCGTCTTCCGCGATGTGGAGGCCGTCGGCTCCTATGCCCCCTTGTGGTCGAATCTGCGCAAGACCCTCTTCATGTTCAACTGGCAGGGGGATATGGCGGCGCTCAACAATCTGCCGGGCGCGCCGCTCTTACACGCAGCTATCGGAGTAGTCTTCGTACTGGGACTGATCTGGGCTTTGCGCTGGATCTGGCGGGAGCTTCCATTCCTCTACCTGCTCTGGTTCGGCGCGGTGGCCAGCGTGGCGGTGCTCTCGGTAGCCCATGAGGCGCCCACGGCCCGCCGTCCCATCGGCCTGATTCCCGTCATCTACCTGCTGGTGGCAGGGGTGTTCCATCAGTTCTGGCAGGCATGGGTGCGCACCTGGGGCCAACACCGTCGCCGACCGATGGCCGTGCTCCTGAGCGCGGTCGTGCTCCTGGTGGCCGCAGGCAATGTCAATACCTATTTCCGCGTCCAGGCCGTGGATCCGGCCGTATGGGCCGCGTACAGCCCCAACGAGTCGGCCGTGGGCAAGTATCTGGCCACCGTGCCCCCCGAAGAGCGCATATTCATGACGCCTCAGTACACCCATCACTCGGCCGTGAAGTTCATCGGCGGACCACACGACATCACGCCCCTCAACCTGGCTCAGCATATCCCTCTGCGGCAAGACCCCGGCGCCGACGTACAGTTTATCCTGGAGCCCGTAGACGAACGGCTTGTCCCCCTCCTGCAGCAGCTCTATCCCGGCGGTGAGTATCAGGTCCATCGCGACCGCTACGGCCGCACCCTTTTCCTTTCTTACCGCATCCCCCGGCAGGCATACGATGCCGCGCGCGGTTTGCAGGC
>RFJM01000145.1 GCA_003694905.1 Caldilineae bacterium | reverse complement strand
GCTTCGGCGTGCTCGACTTTTTCCACCTGAACGCGCGGCTCAACCGGGGCAGGGGCCACCTGGACGACGTTCCCGGAGGCCTCGCCGGGCGCGGCCGGCGCTGCGGCGCGCGGGCGGATGGTGGCTATCTGGGGTGTGCCGTCGACGGTGACATCGGCCAGGATGTTGCCGGAGTAAAGCGGGCGTACGCCCTGCAAGCGGCCATCGACGAGCTGTAGCTCCAGACAGTCGGCGATGATGCCCACGCCCAGATCGACGGCAAGGGCCGCGGCCAGGTCACGGCCGTTGGTGGTGTGCGAGGCAAGGAAGATGTCGGCACCGTTTTGATCGAGAATGCCTTTGATGTCGGCAAGATATGCATCCAGGTCGAAGACGGCCCGACCGGGGTCGTCGACGGTATAGACGGTTTGCGCACCACGACGACCGGCTTCGTCCGCAACTTGGGCGATGTCATGACCGATGACGACGGCGCTGACATCGCCGCCCAGTTCTCGAGCTTTGCCCAGGGCCTCCCAACTGCTGGCTACGGCGGTTCCTTCATCGGTTTCAATGAATACCAGGGTTTTCATTGTTCGGTTCCTTTGTGCAATGGTCGGTAGAAGCGGATTAGAGGACTTTCTCGGCAATGAGCGCGTCCAGGAGGGCGGAGGCTGCCTCCTCCGGGGTGCCGTCGAAGAGCTGGACGCGGGCATCACGCACGGGGGGCTTGCGAAAGTCGCTCATGTGCACGACGGGAGGGGGTACCTCGACGCCCAGGTCCTCTGCTTTCCAGACGGGGATCTCGACCCGCGCGGCTTTGCGGATGTTCATGAAGGTAGGATAGCGGGGTTCACCGATTTCCTTGATGACGGAGAGGACGACCGGTGGTTTGACACGCACGGTGTGACGGGCCTGGCCGGAGACGCGCTCGACGACAACGGCTTCTTCGGAGGCCTCGACGACGCGAGCAACGCCGGTGATGAGGGGCCAGCCCAGTTTGCGGGCGATGGCGACCGGCACGGTACCGCTGTTGCCGTCCACGGTCATCTGGCCTGTGAGGAGGACGGTGACATCACCCATTTTCTGCACGGCGGCCGCCAGAAGTGTGGCGACACCCCAGGCATCGGCGTCGCTGTTTTCTACCAGGGTGGCGCTCTTACAGCCCATGGCCAGGGCGCTGCGCAGGGCCTCTATGGCGCCCTCGTTGCCAACGGTTATGGCACTGGCTTCGCCGCCGAAGTTTTCCGACATCTGCAATGCTGCTTCGAGGGCATGTTCATCCCACGGGTTGACGACAAGATGGATGCTCAATTGTCCGCTGGCTGCTTCTTCGGGTTTGACTTTGGGCAGCTCAGCCGTGTCAGGCGTCTGTTTCACGCAAACGAGGTAACGCATAGGGATACTCCTCTTTGAAGGTTGGGTGTTGAAGGGGCCGGAGAAGGGATGGTGACAAGGCTACTCGCTTTGCCAGTAGTCGGGGTCGTAGGCAGGAAGTTCGCAGCGCAGGGGTTTGTCTTGGCGCCAGCCCAGGGCATAGGCGGCCTGCATCAACTGGTGGATCTGGGTGGTGCCTTCGTAAATGACGGCGCCTTTGGCGTTGCGCAGGTATCGCTCGACTTCGTATTCACCGGAGTAGCCGTAGGCACCGTGGATCTGTACGGCGTCGGAGGCAGCTTCCCAGGCGGCCTCGGTGGCAAACCATTTGGCCTGGGATGTCTCGCGGGTGTTGCGGATGCCCTGGTTCTTGAGCCAGGCCGAGCGCTGCCAGAGCAGGGTGGCGATGTCGTAATTCATGGCCATCTTGGCGATCATCTGCTGTACCAGTTGGTGCTCGGCAATTTTCTTGCCGAAGGTGACGCGCTCTTGGGCGTATTTGAGGGAGAGTTCCATGACGGCACGGATGGTACCGGCGGCGCCGGCGGCCACGGTCATGCGGGCGTTGTCGAGGGAACTCATGGCGACCTTGAAGCCCTCACCCTCTTGGCCGATACGGTTGGTCTTGGGGACGCGTACGTTGTTCATGGCGATCCAACCGGTGTTGCTGGCCCATACGCCCATCTTGTTTTCAATGGTGCCGGTAGTGAGTCCCGGCATGCCGCGCTCGAGCATGAAGGCGGTGATGCCGCGATGTCTTTTCTCGGGATCGGTTTTGGCGAAGACAAGCATGTAGTCGGCAACGTCGGCCAGGGTGATCCACATTTTCTCGCCGTTAAGGATGTAGTCGTCGCCGTCGCGACGGGCGGTGGTGCGCATGGCCGCCACGTCGGAACCGGCCGCGGGTTCGGTGAGGCCAAAACAGCCGATTTTCTCGCCGGTAGCAAGGGGTTTCAAGAGGCGCTGTTTCTGCTCTTCGGTTCCCCACTGGAAGACGGCAAGGGAGTTGAGGGCAACATGGACGGCGATGGTTTCCCGGACCGAGGCATCGGCCCATTCCAGAGCTTCGGAAACGATGCCCAGCGAGATATAGTCCATACCCGCACCGCCGTACCGCACAGGGATGCAGATGCCCAGCAGCCCCAGCTCGGCCATGCGTTCCAGAAGGAAGTGGGGGAATTTGTGCTCCCGATCGTAATCGGCTATGACCGGACGTACTTCTTTGGCCGCGAAGTCCCGAACCATGTCGCGGACCATTTCGTGCTCTGTGGTGTAGGCAAAGTCCATGTCAGCGCTTCCTTGCGTGAAGGTTGAGAAGGAACGGTCACAGTATGACGCGGTGCATTATAGCAACGGCTTTGGGGCCATGCAAAAGCGAAAGGGTGTGTGGCGGCCGTGGGGTTGGCGGCGCCCGCCAGGGCAGGATGCCCGCAAGCTGTTCACGAATCCGCGTTGGACAGAATCGATTTATCGGCGCGCGTCCGTGCGGGCATCCTGCCCACTTCCGCGGCTGCGCCGACCTGCCGGTGTGGATACATTCGTGTTGAATACCGGCGCAGCCGCGGAAGGCCGCCGACGTAGTCGGCGGCAGCGGGCGCCGCCTCCACGCAGCCAGCCCTGTCATGCCTTCTCCGCGCGTTCCTCCACACCACGCCACAGCGCCAGCCACCCCAGCAGCAGCAGCAGAAACGCGCACAAAATCGCATACAGAAAACCGGCGCGCTCAAAAATCCATGCCGCGCCCGTATCGGTGGCACTGCGTGCGATGGCTGCCACCATCACACCCATCGCCAGCATCGTGGTCCGGCTCTGTGGACGTTGCTGGCCGATGAGAGGAATCGCACTGACGATCGTATACTCGAAAACCATCGACACCAGGGCAAGCCCCATCACCAGCGACCACAGCGCCCGATTCAGCAGCGGCATCGATGCCAGCAGGAGCAAGAACAGCGTCGTTCCGGCCAGAACACTGCGGCGCTTCCCCAGCCTGTCGATAATCAGGCTCGACGTCACCGAGCCCGTCAACTCCGCCACGCCGATGATCGCCGCCACCCGCCCCAGCTCGGCCGGACCCAGACTGAACTGCCGTTCCAACTGAGCCCCCCACAGCAGAAAGATCGTCTCGGCTGCGGCAAACACCATGGCGTTCATCAACAGAGTAGCCGCGGCACTGCGATCGCGCAGGGTCAGCAGAAACTCTCGGGGCAGCGATGGTCGCCGAGTAGCCTGCCGAGGTAGATCATACGGCAGCACCCAGGCCAGCAATAGCACGGCTACGAAGCTCCCGGCGCCGAGCAGCCGAAACGGCACAGGCCAGCCCCAGCTATCGATAAGCCATCCCACCACCGGCAGCACCGCGATGCCCGTCAGCGCCCAGCTGTACTCCACCGTCACCATGGCCTGTCCCCGGCGCTGCACCGGTGCATGTTCGCTCACGTATCCCTGCAGCAGCGGATGCACGAATGCATCGCTCACCCCCAACAGAAAGATACTCGCCAGACCGCTCCAGAAATCGGTAGAGAAACTGAATGCCAGCAATGCCAGCCCTTCCAGGGCGAACCCCAGCATCAGCAGGCGTCGTTGTCCGCGGCGATCGGCCACGTGACCGACCAGAGGCGCCAGCATCACCAGGCCTGTGCGCAGCGTCAGCAGCATGCCCGCTGCCGTCAGAGTGATACCGAGCCCGCGCGCATACTCCGGCAGGAAGGGATACATCATGCGTACACTGGTATCCCGAACCAGCCGGATCACGATGATAAGCAACAGGAATCTTACGAGGGTCGGCCCGGCCAGTACCCCGGTGGTCTTCCGCATAGCTTCAGCAGCCGCCTTTCAGCACCAGTCCTTTGCCCGGCCTCACTTCTCCGGCAGCTCGGCCCGTCGTTCGATGCTCCGCACCAGCAGCGAGAGCAGCAGTGTCATCACCAGGTAGAGCAACATCACCGAATTGTAGCCCTCGAAGGCCCGGAAATTTCGAGAAATCCAGAGCCGTCCTTGCTGCAGTACTTCCGGCAGAGCGATCACCGAAATCAGCGAAGAATCCTTGAGCATGGCGATGAAGTCGTTTCCCAAGGGCGGCAGGATGACGCGTATGGCCTGGGGCAGGATGACGAAGCGCATGGCCTGAAAATAGGACATTCCGATAGAACGCGCTGCCTCCATCTGGCCGTGTGGAATGGACTCGATGCCGGCGCGAAAAACCTCCGCCAGATATGCCCCGTAGCCGAAGGCCAGGCCGATAATGGCTGCCGGCAGCCCGCGCAAATCGAGCGCGCCCCCGGTACCATCGCGCAGCGCCGGCGTTACGGCAAAACCCATATAGAGAATAATCACCAGCATCGGCACCCCACGCACGATTTCCACATACAGCGTGGAAAGCGTATAGGGCATGGCCGGCAACAAGAAGAACGTTGCTTCGATCACAATGAGCGACGCCCATAGCGAATTGCCCGACCGCCATCCCGGCCGTACTGCCATGAGCAGCGCAAACAAAACCAGCCCCATACCCAGCCGCCGCCAGAGATGATAGCGCAGGTCGGGCGAGCCGCTGGACACCCGCATGATGCCGAAAATCAGTCCCAGCACTACGGCTACCGCAAAGGCGATGAGCGTCACCTTGATTGTGAGCATTACGCCATTGGCATTCCAGATCCGATTGGCAATGCGACCCGGTTGATCACTGAAATCATCCACGATGTGGATCTCACTCGTACCCGCGGGCGCCTTGTCCGAGAGCGTGGGCGTGCTTGTCTTCAGCACGAAAACCTCTCCGGTCGGCTGGGGCACGGGTGCTTCTTCGCCCGCGGGCACCTCCTTTTCCAAAAGAACCAGGTACCTGGCACTTTCTCCGATGATCTCGCCGTTCTCATCCACATACACGGCGTAGAACGTATAGTTGCCTGTTTCAAGCGGCTTTGGGAAGGTATACGACCAGCTTCCGTCCTCGGCGATTTGCCCTGCCGGCAGCTTCTTCACTACGGTTTTGTTCCAGGGTAGATCGAATATGAAATACAGCGCATCTCGATAGTAGGCGCCCGTCAAGACCGAATAGCCGGCGATGACACCGACAATGACCACGATGATGGCCCACCAGGGCATACTTTCCCACGGGATGGC
>RFJM01000144.1 GCA_003694905.1 Caldilineae bacterium | reverse complement strand
GTGTGGGGGTGGGCGTGGAGGTGGGTGTGGGTGTAGGTGTAGGCGTAAGCGTAGGTGTGGGAGTGGGCGTGGAGGTGGGTGTAGGTGTAGGTGTAGGCGTAAGCGTAGGTGTGGGAGTGGGCGTGGCCGTCGATACAGGAAGGCTGTTGAGACGAATTTGCCAGCGGTCGCCATGTTGGTTCCAGACGATGGGAGTATTGGGCGCGACAGGAGTGCCGTTCAGGCTGATGGCCGTCGCCTGGGCTGCTTGCCCGTCGATGGTGAAAGACAAGAGATCGCCCACGAGCGCCCCTTCATCTTCAGGAGTTCCGGGGTCGTCGCCATAGCAGGGCATGATGCCGAATTGTCCCACCGTATGCACGACGAATTCGCCGCACTTGACGCCCTGCGGATCATACGCGGCCACCACTGCGCCCACCGGCAAGGGCTGGCCGTTGTAGACACTGTCCACGCTGTAGAGATCGACCCAGGTGTTGGTGGGATCAGTGAACAGTATTCGGTCATTAGCACTCAGTAAAGAAACGCTCCCTGCAGAAAGGCTCTCGCTGCTTCTGCTGGGCTGACCATTGTTTACTGACAACAGTTTACTGCTGGGATACGTCAGGGTCACGGCCGCGGTGGTGCGAATCCAGTAGCCGCGGCCGGGCGTCATCTCGCGTAGGGTGTTGAAAGAGGGGTCGAGGTCGGGGTAGTAGGACTGCGCGCCCAGATCGAAGCCCAGCACCGCTGTGTATTGTCCGGCGATGCTCTGCAAGGCCACGGTCACGGGCAGGGTGATTTGGGGTGGATAACTGACCAGGTTCCAGCCCGCGGTCAGGGGCAGGGGATGGTCGCTGGAGAGGGATTGGCCGGAGAGACGCAAGGTCGCCGTGGCCTCGACTCCCTGGCCCGCCTGCGCCGCGTTAACGGAAGTAATCTTGATCCAGTAGCCGAGTTCGGGATCGAAATGCTGCAAGGTGTTGATATTCGGCGGCAGGTCGGGATAATAGGAATATGCGCCCTGGTCGAATGTCTGGATGGTGAAATATTGTCCGGCGATGGGCTCCTGCACCACCGTCATGTCCGCATTGTATGGAGCAACTGCCGCGGAGACCAGGTTCCAGCCCGGATAGAGAGCGACGTCGTCCACCGATAGGATTAGAGCGCTGCTCGCGGGCGTTTCGCACAAGATCAGGGCGGTGAATCCCGCGTCGGGATCGTTGGGATTTATGGTGATGTCGGGGTTGCCTGCAAACTCGGGCGTCCAAAGCAGGCTCACGGTTTCCGATTGGCCGCTGGCCAGCGATTGGGTGGTCGTGGCGGCGCCGATGCGCTCTCCGCGGGCGTAGAAGCCCACGGCCAGCCCCGCGGGAAGCGTCGCCTCACCGGCGTTGGTCACCACTGCCGTAAGCCTCAGCGCCGCGGAGCCATGCCCGGCAGGCTCAGAACCGATGAAGGCCACCGTGAGATTCGCGGCCGTGCAGCTCACATCGACTGTATACGGCCCCACCTTGCTGCTGTTTCCGGCCAGATCGGTAGCCACCATCCACAGGGTGTACTCCCCGGCCATGTCACCATCCAGGTCGAACAACCAATTGTCGCCATTGAGAGCCGCAGCCTGGCTGCTGGCCGTACCGTCCGGGGCGATGACGTGCACCTCCAGGGCCACGTTCGGCCCCCCGTCGCTAACCACGCCCCGCAGCACCGTATCCGTGTCGCCCAACAGCATCGTCGCCACGGTCTCGGTGGTGGTGATGACCGGCGCCACGTTGTCGATGGTCACATCCAGGCGCAGGGGATCGGACGTGCGGTTGCCCAGCACATCCTGACTGAATAGCGAGACTGTCCTGGTCACGTAATCGAGGGTCTCGCCACCGGGCGTGAGATACTGCCATCGACCTGATTTCGCTGCCCGGTCGCGCGGGATTAGCGTCAAGAGGCTGCGCAGGTAGCGGCCATCGTGGGTCGAAGGGCGTTGGTCGCAAATACGCAGCGTCCAGACGCCAGCCGAGTTCTCGCCCTGGAACGCTCGCAGGGGTTGGGCGGGTCGGGTCTCACGTTCATAGTAGGGAGCGGCCGGATCGCTGTCGCCGCCCATGCCGCTTCCCGCGGCGTCGCTTAAGAACACATCGACGTTCTCATAGGCCGTGCCAGAGAGACCGTCATCCGCTAACACGCGCACCACCGTGCCAGCAGGGGACCGCAAATCCACCTGGATGTCGTCGCGGTAGGGGTGTTCGGCCACAAAGCCCAGACCCACCGTGCCTATGGCAAAGCTCTCGGTCACCGAGAAGGTACGCACGATCTCGCTTCCGCCGCAGGTTGCTCCCGCGGCGATGGCCGGAGGCGTAGCCGGGGCGTCCTCATAGACCGCGGGAGCCGCGGAGTCCACCAGTTGCAGGGTGGCTGGCCGGCAGTCGCCATCCACACACACATCCACGCCTTTTACTCCGCCATTGTCGCTCACATCGCCGATGAGGGTGAGCGCAGCGTTGGACAACAGCGCGCCCGAGAAGACCGTGGTCGCGCTCATGTCCAGCGTTATCTCGGGGGGCGCCCCATCCACCAGGAAGGGCTGCCAAGCGCTCCAGGCGCTGCCCTGGCCGAATCCATCGCTGACCCGAAGCCGCACCGAGACCACGTCGCCATCGTTCGCAGCCACGC
>RFJM01000143.1 GCA_003694905.1 Caldilineae bacterium | reverse complement strand
TCGATCGCGTGTTCATGACCGATATCACCCTGCCTAACGGGCGTCGCCTGCGCTGGGATGACCTGAACCGGCCCAAAGCACCGGGGCGCGTGATTGCTTATAACTCGCTCTTTGGCTACCGGACGGAACGCGCAGACACGCACGTAGACCTGGCCATTGCCCGCGGTCGTATCTGGGCCATCAACAACGAGGGCGGTCAGGTCATCCCGCTGACGGGTTTCGTGCTTTCCATTCCACGCGAGCGGGCGCAGGAGTGGTTGAGTGGGGTCGAAGTCGGTGCGGCCGTTCGCGTCGGGAACAACTTCCCGCCCAGTCGCGGACAGGTTGTGCAGGCGATGGCCTGCGGACCCCATCTGGTACGGGATGGGGCCCTGTGCCTGAATTTCGAGGAGGAAGATTTCGGCCAACAGGATTCGACGGTGATCTCCTTCTTCCTGCCCCGCTGGGTGGAGACCTACGAGGCAGCGCGCAGCTTCATGGCTCTGCGGGATCAGACGTTGATCCTGGGGGCCGTTTCCGGTGCCGCCTACGGCTACGGGCAGGCGCAGGTCAGCGCGGGGATGACCTTCGGCGAACTGGCACAACTGTGCCTGGATCTGGGCGCAGACCACGCCTACGCCCTGGACGGCGGCGGCTCCAGCTCTCTGGTGGCCCGCATCGACGGGCAACCGCGCGTGCTCAACACCCCCACCGGCGGAGCCGATGTGGGGAAGGGCGAAGAACGCTATATCAACACCTATTGGCTGGTGTTCAATCGCTGATTCCGAGTATCTTCAACCCGTATTCATCCTACGAGGAGACATAACCATGCGTCAGACAACAGCAGTCATCCTGGGAGCCGGCAAAGGCACCCGTATGAAGTCCGACCTACCCAAAGTCCTGCACACCGTGGAAGGAAAACCCATGGTGCAGCACACCATCGAACGCGCCCGCGCCGCCGGCGTCAGCGACATCATCATTGTGGTCGGCTATAAGCGGGACATGGTGATGGAGGCACTCAAGGACCTGGATGTGAAGTTCGCCATCCAGGAGGAACAGCGCGGCACAGGTCACGCGGTGGCCCAGGCCCGGCCCTATCTGGAGAACTTCGACGGCAATGTGGTGGTGCTGTACGGCGATATGCCTCTGCTCAGTACGGAGACCATTCGCTCCCTTATCCAGCGCCGCGACGAAACGAATGCCGCCGGCGCGATCCTCACCATCGTACTGGACAACCCACCAGACTTCGGGCGTATCGTGCGCGATGAGACGGGACGGGTGCTCCGGGTGGTTGAGGTTAAGGACGCCTCGCCGGAGATCCTGGCGATCAAGGAGGTCAACGTGGGTGCGTACTGCTTTGATTGCCAGGCCCTCTTGCCTGCCCTGGACCAGTTGCGAGACGACAACGCGCAGGGTGAGTTCTACCTGACCGACGTGGTGGAGATCCTGGCCGGACAAGGTCTCCGCGTGGAGACAGTCGTCACGCCCAATCTGGAGGAGGCCTTGGGAGTCAACGACCCGGTTCACCTGGCTTTCGCCGAGAAGTTGTCCGACATCCGCTACGCGGAGAGCCTGTACGATCTCATCGATGCTACGGTAGCCATGAGCCGCGCCCGGCGGTCCGGCGGTGCAGCGTCGGAAGGAAGCCCGTAGTTGAGGCGAACCCGCACCCACCCCAGACCTGAGGGCGTCTCGGCGAGCAGCGGGTTCGGCCGGCGGCGGTGGTGCGCGCCGAGATGGATTTTTCGCCGGAAATGCGCTATTCTAGACATATTGGCGCCCTAAGGCCCGACGCCCGGCGTTGCCGTCGCCCATACCGACACGCAGGGGCGCCCTGCTTGCCTCCAGGCACGAGTGCCCACCTGGCCGCCGGTAGTGAACAGCCGGAATAGGCGGCCCATCAGGCATCACCCTCGCCATGGGAAGCACCCTCATGCAAAGACTTAGGCAGGCTCTGCAACAGGTCCGCAAGTGGCTCGGCGACCTGCTCGCCGAGGAGCAGGTGTGGATCGCCGATGTGCGGGAGGCCGTCTGGGCGGCCTTGCAGCGCCTGGCCCGGCTGTTGATGGTCGCGGGCGAGCGGGTGGCAGCCTGGGTAGCGGAGCGGCCCGAGCGGATGCTCAGCCGCCCGCGCGAGTTCGAGCGTTCGCGAGCCTTGCGCTTCTGGTTGGTTCGCCTGCTGCAGGTGGCCCTGTTTCTGCCTCTACTATGGGTAGGATACTACCTGCTCACCCGCGAGACGACTTACCTGGAGATTCCAGCCTATGCCAGCGCGCCACAGCAGCGCGTCCTGGTGGTCCACAATTCGCAGGATATCTACGGCGAGGAAGCCTATGCCAATGCCGTACGCGCGCTCGATTACGCCCGCCTGCAACACGACGATCTGGATCTGGCGGCAGAGCTGTCCTGGCCCGCGCTGCCCGAGTATAGCTCTGTGCTGTTTCTGACCGAACTTCTGGATACGATTGACGAGGGCCTGGCACAGCAGCTGGCCGATTACGTCGCCAATGGCGGCGGTCTGGTGGTGGCCTACCGGGGATGGAACCCCTATCTTGCTGCCCTGTTCGGTATGAAGGCGACGCAGGACTTTCCCCGGATGCTGGAAGGAGAGGGCGGGCTGACCTTTGAAGCCGACTTCTTCCCCGGGGTCAAGGGCTTGAAACTCAGCACCAAGACGATCCCTGACCTATCATCTTTCGACGTGCCCTTGCAGAAAGACGTGCAGGTGATCGCCCGCTCGGAAGCCGGCCGCCCCATCGTGTGGTTGTATCGGCACGAGCAGGGACGGGTGCTGTACTGGAATACGGTATTCCTGGCAGACAAAGAGGCGCGCGGATTCATCGTGCAATCCATCATGAACGCCCAGCCGGTGGGGGTCTTGCCGGTGGCCAATTTCGCCACGCTTCAGGTCGATGACTTCCCCGCCTCCATCTCCACGGAGAAGATCGAGCCCGTGGCTACGGAGTACGACATGACCCTCGTGGAGTTCTACGACAAGGTGTGGTTTCCGGACATGATGGACATCGCAGAACGCTATGGGGTTGTCTACACGTTTCTGATTCCGTTCAACTACAACGCTCTCGTAGAACCGCCGTTCAATTTCCGTGAGTGGGAGCACGCAGAAGTCCATGTGGACGATCAGCCCGTGTTCTACTCGATCTACGTCTCCCACCTCGCGGCCCAGAAGCACGAGCTGGGCCTGCATGGCTACAACCACATCTCCCTCAGCCTGGAGAATTGGCCCAGTGAAGAGAACATGGTGGCGGGATTGCAGGCCGCGTGGCAGCGCTGGGACGAAGACAATCTGGGCCCACATCCCATCACCTATGTCCCCCCAAACAATATCTACGACGAGGCCGGCGCCCGAGCACTGACCAGAGGCTTTCCCTCCCTGAAGATCCTCGCCGGCATCTACACCGGTTCCTTCGAAAGCGGTGGCGACCGGGAATTCGGCCCGGAACCCTGGAATCCGGAGCTGTTTGACATCCCCCGCATTACCTTCGGTTACAACCTGACTCCCAGGTACCGCTTTGCCTTGCTGTCGGAACTGGGCATGATGGGCATCTGGACCACCTTCATCCATCCCGATGACGTGGTGCATACGCCCGAGAACTACCCTCACTCCCCCTACCACCGCAATCCCAACTACTGGCCCTGGCGTGGCGATCACACCGGCGAGAAAAACGGGTTCTACTACCGCTTCCTTCGCTGGCTGGACTTCGTCAAGGCCTACTACCCCTGGCTGCGGTTCGTCCGTACCGATGAATCGTTGGACATTCTGCGCCGGCACCTGGAGAATCAGGTGACCGTCGAGATGCAGCCTTTCGGTCTAACGGTACACACCACGCCCGACACGTACTTCCAGGTGCGCATCAACGATGCCCGGCGCGTGTTTCTGAACGACCTGGAGGGCGCCCAATTCGTGCATGTGTATCATGGCGGGGGGT
>RFJM01000142.1 GCA_003694905.1 Caldilineae bacterium | reverse complement strand
GTCTACGGTCGTTCCCTCGACGGGGGCTGGGTTGCCGTCCAGCTTCCTACCGGCGAAAGAGGCTGGATCCTGGCAGAGCTACTCAACACCGAAGCCAACTTCCTGAACCTCCCCATCATCCCTCCTCCTGCCACGCCCACACCCACCCCCCTGCCCTCGCCCCAGGCCGCCTACGATGCCAACGTGCGCGCCGGACCCGGCACCAACTACGACATCATCGCCCCCCTCTATGCCGGCACGGCAGTCGAGATCTTGGGCAGAGACGAGGACGCCCAATGGTTCGCCATCCGCCTGCCCGACGGCACCGAGGGCTGGGTCTTCGCATCGCTTCTCAGCGCCGACATCGATTCCGCCACCCTGCCCGTCATCTCCCCTCCCTGATGATCGGCCCTTCCGCAAACAAAAGGCCGACGGCAGAGTACCGTCGGCCTTGTTAATTTGTCAGGCTCGGGCCTCACGCCGTGATGTCCTCACCCCCGTCCACGAAGACGATACTGCCTGAAATCCAGCTCACCGATGGATCGGCCAGAGCAGCAATGGTATTGGCCACATCTTCGGGCGTCGTCATGCGACCGCCGGGATTGCGCCGCTTACTGCCCTCGATCAGCAGCTCGTGGCCGGGGATCTGACGGAGAGCCGGCGTGTCGGTGACACCGGCTTGAATGCAATTCACCAGGATACCGCGAGGCCCTAGTTCCATCGCCAGTTGCCGCGTATGCGATTCAAGCGCGGCCTTCGCTGCCGAAACCGCTCCATAGCCCGGCACTACCCGATGCGAACCTTCCGAAGTCATGGACCAGATGCGACTACCGCGTCCCAACATCCCTTCTCGCACCAATGCCTGCACCCAGTAGACCAACGAGTGCGCCATGACCTCCAGCGTCATCTCCATGGCGGCCTTGTCGATGGCATCGGCAGGGTCGTCCGCGATAAAGGGCTTGAGCGTGCCAAATGCCAGCGAATGCATCATCAACCAGATGTAAGGTTCTCCCGATGCAGCCAACTCCTCCTTCATCCTGGCCAGGGCTTTATCGCGCTTGCGCTCGTTCGAGGCATTCATATTAAAGAACACAGCCTTGCTGCCGGCAGCCTCAATATCGGCGATGACCTCTTTCACACGAGGCATGGTCTGCTTCATGTCCAGATGGACACCGAAGATATTCATGCCTTTCTTGGCAAGCGCGCGGGCCGTCGCTGCACCAAAACCACTGGATGCGCCGAGAATCAGCGCCCATTTACCTTTCAAACTATCATTACTCATGAATCGACAAGATCCTCCAGATGTGATTATTGATGGAACGCATTGGCCTGCCTTCGGCATGCCGCTCTCGCGTCCCCGGTTATTCTACGATCATACAACCCCTTTGCCAATGTTTGGTCGCGAGCGCGAACCCCTTCCCCTTGAGGCTGCCCCGCCCTCCTCTTGAGATTCCCCTGCCCGCGGCTCGCCCGCCCCCATCCTCGCCATGCCCTTTCCTCTCCGTCCATCTCACCGCCCTCTCCTCTTTGCCCATCGCGGGGCCTCGGCCCACGCGCCCGAAAACACCCTGGCCGCCTTCAAGCTGGCCGAAACCCTGGGCGCCGACGGCATCGAATGCGACGTGCAGCTCAGCGCCGACGGCCACCTGATCATCCACCACGACCGCGTTTTAGGGCGCACCGAACAGGCACGCGGCCGGGTTCAGGACCTGGACTTCGCCCTCCTGCGCTCCCTGGATGTCGGCTCATGGTTCGATCCGGCCTATCGCCACGAGCGTATGCCCACCCCCGAAGAACTCGTCGACAGCCTGGACGAGCACACATTGATAAACTTCGACGTGGTCAACGACTCTCCCCGGCTGGTCGGTCTGGAAGCTGCCATCGTCCGTTTTTTCCGTCGCCTGGATCTCTTTGACCGGGCCATGGTCTCCTCTTTCAATCCCCTCTCCCTCTGGGTCATACGCAGAATGGAGCCACGCATTACCATTGGCTTGATCTGGGCCGACTTCCTCCCCTGGTGGCTGCGTGGGCCCTGGTGGCGGCGCTGGCTGCGGCCGGACGCCCTCCACCCTGCCTGCGACCTGGTCACTCCCGAACTGGTGGCGCATGCTCACGCGCGGGGACAGAGGGTCCACGTGTGGACGGTTAATAAACCCGCGGACATCGCCCGCATGATGGCCCGGCAGGTAGACATGATCATGGGAGATTGGGTCGACCGGTTGCGGCAGGCAGCGGAGATGGCTGGGCAAGAGACCGCGGCCCCTTATCGGTAAGGGGGCTCGACCGAGACCGCGTGCAGGCCCTCGGCACAAGCGGGGAAGCAACATGTCATGAGGCGCTCCAGTCCACCGCTTTAGTGTTGCCTGCCGAAGGAAGTGCAAAGCCGACCACGAATTTGGCGAGTCCTGCGGTTTTCCTCTACTCCATTTGCGAGATTCGTGCAGTGTGCGGCGAAGGAGGTTGGCAGCATGCCAGGGGCAGACCGCCAGAAATTCCTGCGAGCAAGAATCGAAATTGGACCCATCCAATCTCTTGCATTTGGCCGTAGACGCAGAAGGCCCGCGGGGATACAATGAATCAGGTGAGCCGTTACAGGCTCATCTTCCTTATTGGAGCCCTCTACCACATATCCCAGGAAACTTCTAGCCAATGCAGGAGGTCTAGGAAAAGAATCATGGAACGAACAACCGGTACATTCACCGTAAAGTCAGGTCTGGCCGACATGCTGAAGGGCGGCGTCATCATGGATGTCACCAATGCGGAACAGGCACGCATCGCCGAAGAAGCGGGAGCCTGCGCGGTCATGGCCCTTGAGCGCGTCCCCGCCGACATCCGCGCCCAGGGCGGTGTGGCCCGTATGAGCGATCCCGAGAAAATCCTCGAGATCATGGACGCGGTGACCATTCCCGTCATGGCCAAGGTGCGCATCGGACATTTCGTGGAGGCCCAGATCCTGGAAGCGCTCGGCGTTGACTTCATCGACGAGAGCGAAGTGCTTACTCCCGCCGACGAGGCGCATCACATTAACAAATGGGATTTCAAAGTTCCTTTCGTTTGCGGCTGCCGCAATCTGGGTGAAGCCTTGCGCCGTATCGCCGAAGGTGCGGCGATGATCCGCACAAAGGGCGAGGCCGGCACCGGTGATGTGGTCGAGGCTGTCCGCCACGCCCGTGCGGTGATGGGCGAGATCCGACGCCTCCAGACCATGGCGCCGGAGGAGATGTTTGCCTATGCCAAGGAGATCGGCGCCCCGTATGAGCTGGTGAAGATGACGGCCGAACTGGGTCGTCTGCCCGTCGTCAACTTCGCCGCCGGCGGTGTGGCGACTCCGGCCGACGCGGCCATGATGATGCAATTGGGCATGGACGGAGTATTCGTCGGCTCCGGCATCTTCAAGAGCGGCAACCCGGCCAAACGCGCCCAGGCCATCGTCAAAGCGGTGACGCACTACAACGACCCTCACATTCTGGCCGAAGTAAGCCGTAACCTCGGTGAACCCATGGTCGGCCGCACCGTGGAATCCATGCCCGAATCTGAACGCATCGCCGGACGAGGGTGGTAAATGAAAGTAGGCGTTCTCGCCCTGCAAGGGGCCTTTCGCGAGCACATCAAGAAACTCCATCAGCTCGGCATCGAAGCCGAAGAAATCCGTCTGCCGCGCCAGCTAGAAGGGCTTGATGGGCTTATCATTCCGGGAGGCGAGTCCACGACCATGGGTAACCTGGCCGAAGCCTTTCATCTGGTCGAGCCCCTGCGCGAGTTTCGCCGCCACAAGCCGGTTTGGGGGACCTGCGCCGGGCTGATCCTGCTGGCCGAGCGCGCCCAACATCTCAAACGCGGGGGCCAGCCTCTCTTGGGAGGGCTGGACATCACAGTCGACCGGAACTATTTCGGCCGACAGGTGGACAGCTTCGAGATCGACCTGCCCGTGCCCGCACTGGCCGCAGTCGCCAGTCCCGGCGATCCCGAAGGCAGCTTTCACGCCATCTTCATCCGGGCTCCCGCCGTCACAGAGGTCGGTCCCGAGGTGGAGGTGCTTGCACGCATCCCCGACGGCCCTATCGTCGCCGTGCGCCAGGGCCATCTCTTGGGTACGGCTTTCCACCCGGAACTCAGCAAGGATCTTCGTTTTCATCGCTACTTCGCCGCATTGGTTGCCGGTGCGCTTCGCAGAGCCGGCAACGGACAGCGCCACAGCATCAAGACCCTGGGATAGACCATGCCCGCCCGAGCTGAAGACACCCCCCTCAACCAGATTCGCCGCAGCGACCGGGCCATTACCGATCCCGCCTGGATCATTGCCTTCCTACAACGTGCCCCTGTGGGCGTGGTGGCCACGGCCTGCGACAACAAACCCTTCCTGAACACCAATCTCTTTGTCTACGACAACGAGCGCCACCTCATCTACTTCCACACCGCCCTCAAGGGGCAGACCCGTACGAACATCGAGCGAAACCCGCAGGTATGCTTCAGCGCCTTCGAGATGGGAAGGCTCCTGCCTGCAGATGTGGCCCTCGATTTCAGCGTAGAATACGCCAGCGTCGTTGTCTTTGGCAGCGCTACCATTGTCGAGGAGGAAGAGGAGGCCCTTCGCGCCCTGCAGATGCTTCTGGACAAATACTTTCCTCATCTCCGCGCAGGCAGCGACTATCGCCCCCCGGTGGAGGAAGAATTGCGGCGTACCAGTGTCTATCGACTCGAAATAGAATCCTGGAGCGCCAAACGCAAAGTGGTGGAGGCCGATTTCCCCGGAGCATTCTACTACGCCGACTGAAACAGCGCTGACTTCCGAGGAGAAGTGGCTGTGATCGACCGATTTTGCCACTTCTCCTCCCACTGGGGATAGAACGTGGATATAGCCGGGCAGATCTTGTTTACCCGATGGGGATAGTCTTTGGAAAAAGTGCATCGCTGTGGGGATAAACTGTGTATAGCCAACGATACCCTGGACAACGCCTCTATCCGCACGCCTGCGCCCATATGTTGGGCCCGCTTCTCGCACACCCACTAGGGATGGCACGCCTTGTTGTCCGCCGGTCCCTCTCCCATTTTCGTCATGGTTATCTGTGCAAATCTGGGGGAACTATCCTCAGGATTTCTCCACACGCTGCCATCGTAGAATTAGGATACGCCGCGGCTGGAGGTCCCAGATATAGTAGTTGCGACCGGTCAACGACACCTTTTCCACATCTCCCCAGCAGCTACTACGACGACTACAAATCTATATTATTATACTGATAACAATATCTGCTCCTGTATTCGCTCCTACCAGCTCCACGCCTGACATCCCCTTCGGGCGGGCCAGAATGGGGCGAGATTTCACGCACCACAATTCTTGCAGACCGCGCACTAGATTTAAGTGGGTTATGACAAGAATCTATTGACACTCCTGAGTAATCGATCTATACTAAATTCAGATACGCGCCCCAAGGAATCGTAAGAGATACCACGACCCCAAGGCGTAATTGCCACTACTGTAGAGGTTGAGGCCATACAGTAGAAGGCAGTGTTAATAACGCCGAGAGGGGTTCCAGGCTATCGCCTAAAGCCCGAGTGATCCGTGTCTATCAGGTACGGATCGGGTCAGGAGCGTGAAGCTCCAAATGCGATAGAAGTGGTGTCGAGGGTTCCTCGGGGCCGTATCGCGTCTTCTGGGAGTTTTGCCGTTTTTTTTGGTGTTCGTACCAGAATTCGGGAAGCCAATAATATGGGCCTCGGTGTCGACTTGGTCTATAACGCCTGTCTTTTCAAAACGCCAACAAAGGGCAGATTTCGATATTGCTCCCGGTGGTCGAGTCCATAGCCTACTACGAAGAGATCGGGTAGTCGAAAACCCAGATAACGGGGTTCCAGGTCGAGGATACGACGACTCGGCTTATCGAAGAGAACGGCGACATGAAGGCTGGCGGGGTTGCGCGTCTCCAGTACCCGCAGTAGATACCCCAGGGTCAGTCCTGTATCGATCATGTCCTCCACAAAAATAACGTGGCGACCTTCAAGAGGGGTCTCCAGATCTTTGGTGATGCGCACCAACCCGTGATCCCGTGTTTCGGGCGAGTAGCTGGATATGGCCATGAAGTCGACTTCAAGGGGGATGTGCACCGCCCGCAGCAGGTCGGCCATGAAGAAGAGCACACCCTTGAGTACTCCCACAAACAAGGGCCGGCGGCCGGCGTAGTCTCGGCTGATTTCCTCTCCCATTTCGCGCACACGTCTTTGGATGGCCTCTTCTTCGATGAGTATGCGCTCTATGTCGTCGGCGCAGGGACCGTAGGCCAGGGAGGTAGGCGTCTTATTCATGGGAAGGCTCAGTAGGATCGCTCAGGTTATACTTGAGGGCAAGACTACGCAGATCTCGGCGACTCAGTAGCTTTATGTTGATCTCGGGGTAAAGTTCCTTGAGTTTGCGGATCTTGCGATTTTTCAGATGGTTGAGTTTGGGCGATTGGGTGGTTAGCTCGATGTAGAGATCCTGATCGGGGAGATAGAAGTCGGGAGAAAAGGCCACCCGCAAGCGCCCATCTTCGTATCGCTCCAGGACAAATGTATGTGGTTCGTACTCCCAGCGGATGCCGTAGAAATCGAGTAACTGTGCAAATTCCCGCTCCGCGGGATGTTGAAAATCGGTCGTCTCGATATCAGACATGGAATAGGCTGGCACGGCAAGATAGTGGGGGACAGGATGGAGTCGCTGCCGCTCAGGCGTTTCCCCGATCCATTGTAGCATGTTCCTACAGGTGAATGACAAATCACAAGGGGCCGGTGGCATGAGCCTGTGGTGCACATAGATTCGGTTCTAAAGTCTGTTGGTGGCAGAAGGAGGGTGGGTAATTTGGGGATAGCTCGCGGGCAGCGCCCCCCGGAAAAAGAGGCGGCCCAACCCGACCAGACGACCAACGACCGTTTCAGCTTGCCAAGCCGTGCTGCGTGAGCCGGCATCCGGACAGGCTGGAAAGCCTGTCCGGATG
>RFJM01000013.1 GCA_003694905.1 Caldilineae bacterium | reverse complement strand
GCACCTGCGCGGTGATGGCGCGCTCGGTGGGGAGCCGTTCGATGCTGGAAGCGCCGAAGAAGCCCTGGATGCCGGGCATTTTCTTGAGGGCCTTGCCCACATTTTCCGGCTCGTCGAAGGGCCCGCCATGACAAATAACCAGCAGGTCGGGGTTAACAGCGCGTCCGGCCGCGGCCAGTTCCAGCGTCTTGTCGATGGCCTCTTCCAGACTCATCGCCACGGCCGCGCCGATGGAACCCGAGGTGGTCAGCCCCATGTGCGCCACCAACACGTCGGCTCCTGCTTCGGCCATGGCCTTCGCCTCTTCCACCGTGAACACGTAGGGCGTCGTCAGCATGTCCATTTCGTGGGCGATGGCGATCATCTCAACTTCCTTGTCATAACCCATGCCCGTAGCTTCGATATTGGCGCGAAACACCCCATCGAACAGGCCGACGGTGGGGAAGTTCTGCACGCCGGTGAAGCCCATCTGCCGGAGCTGCTGCAGGAAGACCGGCATCAGGCGAAAGGGATCGGTTCCACAGACGCCCGCCTGAACCGGCGTGTCTTTCACCACCGGCAGTACCTCCGACGCCATCTCCACCACAATGCCGTTGGCATCGCCGTAGGGCAGCAACCCGGCCAACGATCCGCGGCCCGCCATGCGATACCGCCCCGAGTTATAGATGATGATGAGATCGGCGCCGCCTGCCTCGGCAAACTTGGCCGAGATTCCCGTGCCTGCGCCGCAGCCGATAATCGGTTTGCCGTCGGCTACCGATTTTTGCAGTCGCGCCAGGGCCTCCTGACGAGATATGAAAGCCATGATTTTCGCTCCTTTCTGGAAAAACGGACTTTACGGTCGAGACGATTTGTTACCCAAAGCGGCAGTTCGCCGACATGTTAGCACAACACGGGAAAAGGCCGAAATCGCCGCGCGCCCTTCCGGCTCAGGCGCGGCCGGTATCAGAGGCCCGAACCGGTGAGCTCAGACAGGGCATGGGCCAGCACATCCACGCCCCGGCGCCACTCCTCGGCCAACACATGCTCCTCGGGCGTGTGGTCCAGCCGGCTGTCGCCGGGCCCGTAGGCCAGCAGCGGACATTGCCACACCGGTCCTACCACGTTCATGTCCGAGGTGCCGGTCTTCAGCACGAAGTTGGGTCGCTCACCCTGAGCCCGTATGGCGGCCAGGAAAGCGCGTACCAGGGGCGTGTCGCGGCGGCAGCGATAGGCCTGCTCCCCGCCGTAGAAGCGTAGCTCGGCGCCCCGGTTCAGCTCTTGCAGCCTTTCTTCCAGCACGGCGGGCGTCAGATCGGGCGGCAGTCGAAAGCCCAGCGTCATCTCCGCAACTTCGCTGAAGCCGTCATCGTGTGAGTGGAAACGCCGTAGGCTGGGCAGCAGGCGATCGAACAGCCGCTCCCGGCCCTCATTGAAGGAGGCAGACCAGGCGGCCACGCTGTTCCAGTACGCTACCGCATGTTCGCAGGCGCCGATGTCGGGGCCGGCCCGATGCGAGAGACTGCGAGTGTACCGATAATCCAGCAGGAGTCGGCCCTTGTAGCCCAGAGTGATGCGGTTCCACTGGCTGGGTTCGCCGATTACGGCAAAGGTGGGGTGGAAATCCCGCGCGGCCTGCCGCGCCCCTTTGGAAGTGGCGCTCTCTTCTTCGACAGCTCCCACGACGACGATACGCCAACCCGGCCTTGCTCCCACCCGTGCAGCCGCCACGGCAAAAGCTGCCAGCGGCCCCTTGGCATCCACCGCACCCCGGCCGTAGAGCCGACCCTGGCGCAACGCCACAGGGATGAACCCCTGCACCGTGTCGATGTGCCCCAGCAGCACCACCTCGCGAGGGGGCGAGCCGTCAGGCTGCGGCCCGCCGTCGAGCACCCCCACCGCATTTCCGGCCGCATCCACATAGGCCTGGAAACCCGCCCCTCGCATCCACTCCACCAGGAAGGCCACGGCCTCGCCCTCCCGGCCCGAAGGGCTGTAGATCTGCAGCAATGAAGGTAGGGGTTCGAGATGAGAGAGAGAAGAAACGTTTGCATTCATGACGGACATGCTCTTTTTTGAGTCTCGAAGGCTCCGTGCTATGCTCTACGCATGATAGCACAACGAAGCCCGGAATTCGATCTGTCGGAGATCGTGGCGCTGGCCAGGGAAGCCGGCGCCATTGCCATGCGACACTTCCGCCGTGTCGGCTCGGATCGCAAAGCCGACAACACCATCGTCACCCAGGCCGATCGCGATATCGAGCAATTCCTGGTCGACGAGCTCACACGTCGCTATCCGCACCACGGCATTTTGGGCGAGGAGGGCGCTCATGTGCAGCGCGAGGCCCCGCATCAGTGGGTGCTCGACCCGATCGACGGGACCAGCGTGTTTGCTGCCGGGCTGCCCGTGTGGGCCGTGTGCATCGGCTACATGGTGGATGACCGGCCGGTGGCGGGGGTGGTGTATCTGCCCATCACCGGCGATTGCTTCGTAGCCGCACCGGAAGGCCCCGCGTTGCTGGACGACCGTCCCCTGACCGCGGCCTCGCCCGCGCCCTATACG
>RFJM01000141.1 GCA_003694905.1 Caldilineae bacterium | reverse complement strand
CTGCTACACCGGCGTTGAACGCATCGTAGACCTCACTCAGTTCCACCACCATAGCCTGCAGGCCCTGCGAGCGGCGATATGCTGCCAGACGCTCGGCCGCGGGCCGCAGGTCGGAAGGTGTCAGAATCAGATAGTCGGCCTGGAGGGCGGGATCGCGTAGCCGGTTCTGCGCAGGCGCTGCCGTCACCTGCGGCGTCGGTGTCGCGCCAGGCTCGCAGGCCGTATAACGGGTACGCCCGCTCGCTGTGGAGACAAAGGTCGCCGTAAGCAGCCCATCCGATCCGCGCCGGCCACGGACGTCCATCACTCGCGCCGGTTGCAAGGGACGAGTCACGTCCCACACCCAGGGCAGCTCATGGAAACCGTTCATATCGACACGCCAGCTTCCCGGCCAGTCTACGGCCAGCTCCAGCCGCCCCGCCTTGGCTTCATAGCGGCGCACATATTCGAGCTCCAGCCAGTCCAGCACCAGGGTATTGGTCTGCTCTCCCTGCCGCGACACCAGCACCCGCAACTCGTTGTTCTGGTCTCGCAGAAGAAAGTGGGGCAACACAAACGACGGCGTTGCCTCCTGCCCGTCGGCCAGCGAGAATGAACCCAACGGGTACTCGTTCAGCCAGAGGTGCACCAGCAACGTACCCAAATCTCTGCCGAGCACGCGCAGTCGCAGGGTGGCATCGAGGGGTCCCCAGGCCAGCGGCGCCAGGGCAAAGGCAATCGTCGTGGTAGCAGTCCCGGATCTGCCCGGCCGCAACGCGGCCCAATACCAGTGGTCACCGTCCTCGCTCATAGGCAGATCCGAGTAGTAGATGTGCGCCTCCTCCAGATGCCGGGTGTCCCGAAAACCCGGAAGGGGAGGTGCCTCCCCCGCGGCCGGCCGCACCGCCATCCGGCTGCCCTTGTCCGCGCCCAACGTTAGCCAGAAGACATCGGCCAACGATGCTTTGTGCGACCAAGGCGGCGCATAGAAGAGGATATCGTCCCCTGTGTCCAGGTGTCCATCCTCCTCCCCTTCTACCAGGATGGCGATCTTCTCGCGACCGCGATACATTTGCAGATGCCGGGGATCACGCTCAAGCCACTCGGGAGCCAGGGCCGCGATCTGCGCGTAGGGGATGCGCTGGATGCCGGGCTCCTGGACCAGGACACGCAGGCGGCGAATTCCGTTCGCGGAAAGGGGAGCGGCGCCTGTCCCCATCTCGCTGGCGGGCGGGATCTGTCGCCAGCGCAGACCATCGCCATAGTTGGCCAGCACCTGCTGGTAGAGCGACTCCCAGTGAGGATCCGGTCGCGCGGGATGCTCGTTCCAGTCTCCCTCCAGGGCAAGACGTACCTCCAGCCGCGGGTGCAGCAGCAGGCGCTGCCGTCGTTCCTCCGCGAGCACGGGCCGCAGGCGCAGGCGTTGTACCCGCTGGTCTCGAAACCAGAAGGGCGGCCCGACCAGCTCGGCTACCGCGGGCGTCTCTAGCCCACGCCGCGCCGTGGCTGTGAACCACCAGTCTACAACCTGCCCTTCCCCCCGCACCCCGGCGATGCGCACCGCGGCCTGCGGCGGAATGGCCAAGAGCAAGGTTAGCCCGCGCCAGACGTCGTCATGGAAGGCCAGCGCAGGACCGAGGGCCCGGATTTCGTCCAAACTGTAGGGCCGCTGCTCATCCCAGAAAGCCGTCTTCACCCATACCACCAGCTCGCGTCCCTCGAGGCGGGTCTCCGTCACGTAGTGGGGGTACAGAAGGGTGGGGCCGGCCGCTTCCAGGCTGCGGGCACGGCCGGGGTTCAGACTCAACCCCACAACGAGCAGCAAGAACAGGATCCTCAAAAAAGAACAACCGGTGTGGCCGCGACCACACCGGTTGCGATAGCCTGTCTGTTTTCGACCGACGGTATCGTAAGAAAGGTACGTGTCCCGTCTTGAAACCTGGGCCATGCCAAGAGATGTTCTGGGCGGAAACGGCCGGGACAACGGCTCTACACGGTGCTTAGCTTTCGTCGGCGTAGCTGAGGGTGCGGGCCAGGACGTCGTCCAGATCGTCCTCCTCTTCCTCGAACCACTGGCGCTTGCGACGCTTCTTACTTCGCTGGGCGCGCTGCTGTGCCTTCTGCAGCGCAAACTCGAATGCCGTGGGCACCGGCTCATCCTCAGGCTCCGCCAGCTCATCCGGTTCCTCGGGCTCCGGCCGGGGCTCGGGTTCCGGTTCGGGCATCACCGCGCGCATGGAAAGGTCGATTTGTCCTCGACGCCGGTTGATCTTGAGGATCTCCGCCTCCACCTCCTGGCCGACCTCGACCACGTCGCTGGGATGCTTGACGTAGCCGTGAGCCATCTCTTTGACATGGACCATGCCTTCGTACCCGACGCCAAAATCAACAAACGCGCCGAAATCCGTAATGCGCGTGACCGTACCCTTGACGACCTCGCCTACTTTCAGGTCACGGATGGTACGCGTGCCCGGCGGCAATAGCGTAAGGCTGATACGGTTGTGGTCCTTATCCAGAGCCTTGATCCATGCCTTCACCTCGTCGCCCACCGAAAGCACATCCTTCGGCTTGCCGATGCGCTTCTGCGACATCTCAGACACATGCACCAGCGCGTCGGTACCGACACCGATATCGATGAAAGCGCCAAAATCAGCCAGTCGTTTCACTCGTCCCGTGACTTCCTGACCGACCGCCAGTTTCTTGACGACCTTCTTGGGGGGGATGACTTTGATTTTGGGCTTTTCTTGGCCTTGCTTGACTGCGGACACGGTTAACTCCTTGATAGAACATACTTACCGGCCGTGCCATGGGCATGGCGAAGCACCAGCGACATGGTACAGCTCTTTCGGCCCCTCCCAAACAGACGACGTGAAGTGGGGATGCGAAAACGCCAGGTTTGGGATCGGCACGTCACAATCTATAAGTGTAAAGGGTCGGCGTGGCTTTTGTCAAGCTTGAGTTCGATCACAAACCGGCATCCCTGCTCCACGTTTTCGTCCAGATACACGCGCCCTTCGTGGGCATTGACGATGCTGTGGACGATGGCCAGCCCAAGACCGGTGCCTTCGTTGTCGATGTGATAGAAGCGCTTGAAAATGTGCGGGCGATGCTCGGGCGGGATGCCGGGGCCCGAATCGTGTACCCACAACCGCGCCACCCCCGCTTGCAACTCGGCGCCCACCTCGATCTGCCCCCCGGCCGGTGTGTGCCGTAGCGCGTTGTCCAGGATATTGGAGAGCGCCAGTTCGATACGGGGTCGGTCGCAGTACACCTCGGAGCCGGTATCGGGCACGAGGAGCGAGAGTTCGATCCCTTTCTCGTCGGCCTGGGGCCGGAACGGTGCCACCGCCGCCTCCAGAATCTCACCGACATCGTGCGTCTCCAGGTCCAGAGTGGCAAGGCCGGCGTCCAGCCGCGACAGGTTCAGTAGATTGCGCGTGATCCATTCCAGGCGCTCGATCTGCTGCTGGCTTTCGGCCAGGAACTCGGCGCGCGCTGCTTCATCGGCAGCGGCCGGGCCCTGCAACAACTCGTTGAAATTCTTGAGCGCGGTGATTGGCGTGCGCAACTCGTGCGAAGCGTCCGCCACAAAGCGGCGCAAGGCGTCTCGCTCCTGCCGCAGTTGTGCAAAGTTATTCTGTAAGGTCTCGGCCATGGCGTTGAATTGCCTGGCGACCTGCTCCAGCTCGCTGCCCCCCCGTACCTGTGCCCGCACCGACAAATCCCCCCGGCTCATCATGCGCGTGGCTGCTGCCAGATCCTGCAAGGGTGCGGTGAGCGTCCCGCTGACCACAAAGCCCACCACCGCCGAGAGAAGCATGGCGGCCAGGCTGGCCAAGACCAGCGAGCGCTGTGTGGTGGCCAGGGCGCGGTGGCTCAGGGTCAGCTGGCGTGTCAGTTGCACATACCCCAGGGGCGCGGCGGCATCGCCGATGGGCAGAGTGATGCTCTGGAAGTCGGTGTTCGTGTCGGGTTGGGAGGATGCGTGGTCACCGGGCAGAAGCTGCACCAGCCGCATCTGGATGGTCTCGGGAGCTTCGGCCAGGGCCGAGACAACGGGCGTGGTCACACTCGTTGGGCGGCTCTCGGTCGCCTCGAAGACCAGGCGATTCCCCCATGGTTCTTCGATGCGACGCACCAGGACCCATTCCGAGTCGGGTGGGAATTGCTCCAGGAATTGGCCGAAGATCACACCCGGCCCGCTGCTGGCCTGGTCGCGCGCCATCGCCCGCAGCGTGGGGAGAGAGAAGATGAAGGAGCCGATGATGGGGCTGTTGAGCCCGGTGCCACTGGGGGGCACAATCCACACGTAGGCGTTGGCCTCACTGTCGGGGAGGGACTCAACGATGACACGGTGTTGCGCGTCGAGGATGCGTACATGGTCGCGTCCCAGCGAAGCCGCGGTCTGGGCCAGATCCTCCAGGGCCTCTACCTGGGGCACGGGCCACAACAGGGACTCTGCCCGCCGCGCCACGGCCTCG
>RFJM01000140.1 GCA_003694905.1 Caldilineae bacterium | reverse complement strand
GCGTGGGCCTGCATTCGGACAGGCTGGAAAGCCTGTCCCACATGCAGCCCGGCCGAGAAGCTGAAACCCCGGCCGCCTGCCTCGCCGGCCGACGCCGCGGTGCGGGGGCGCCCCGCCGCCCCCCTTGCAGGGGGGCCGTTACCGGCCTAGCGCACCGGCTGCCCCTATTTTGAAACGCACCACCCGCCGCGCGGCAATAGACAGGTCCCAGGCTCTATGATAGAATTCTTGCGCTTTCCTTATGCTTCCTTTGTGTACATACCGCTCTCCGCCCGCTTCCCGTTCAGGAGGTTGACATGGGTGAGTTTCCCTGGCTTGCCAACTATGACGAGGGCGTTCCGGCGTCCCTAAAGCCCTATGCTCCCAAGACCCTGTTGGACGTGGTCCACGAAATCGTGCAGGAGCAGCCCGACAGGACCGCTCTCTGGTTCAAGGGCAACACCATTACGTACGGCGAGATGGATAGCCTCAGCACCCGCTTCGCCGCGGGCCTCAAACGCCTGGGAGTACAGAAAGGAGACCGGGTGGCCGTGCTGATGCCCAACATCCCGCAATACCTGATCGCCGAACTCGGGATCTGGAAAGCCGGCGGCGTGGTCGCGTCTATCAATCCCCTCTATACCGGCTTCGAACTCGAGCACATGTTGAACGAGTGTGGTGCCGAAACGGCTGTCGTGATGACCCTGTTCTACGACAAGGTCAAGGATGTGCAGCCCAAAACGCCCCTCAAGCGGGTTATCGCCACCAATCTCAAGGAGTACCTGCCCCCTGTTCTGCGCCTGCTGTTTTCCCTGTTGAGGGAGAAGAAAGACGGACATCGCATCGCCTTGCGGGAAGGCGATCTCTGGTTTCAGGACATCCTGGAACAGAACGCGGGCGCAGCCCCTCCTGATGTGAACGTCTCCCCGCAGGATCCGGCGCTCATCCTGTTTACGGGAGGCACGACAGGATTGTCCAAGGCAGCTGTGGGGACGCACCACGCCCTCTACATCAGCGGTATGCAGTGGCGGGCGTGGTCGCAGAGTCTGATGACCGACGGGGAGGAACGTTTCATGATGACGCTGCCGCTGTTCCATGTCTTCGCCGCGGCAGGAGTGCGACCTGTGGCCTGGCTGGCCAGGGGAACGCTCGTGTTGGTCCCCAACCCGCGGGATATCGATGATGTGGTCGACACCATCGAAAAGGCGAAGGCTACCTTCCTGCCTTCTGTGCCTACGGGCTTCAACGCTCTGCTAAATCATCCCAAGGTCACATCGGGCAAGGCCGATCTCTCTTCGCTGAAGCTCTGTCTTTCGGGTGCTTCGGCCCTGTTGAGGGACACGAAGGAACGTTTCGAGGCGCTGACGGGCAGCCGCATTATCGAGGGCTATGGCCTTACCGAGTCGATGATGGCCATCTGCGCAACGCCTATCAACGGCAAGTATAAAGTCGGCTCGGTCGGGATGCCCTTGCCGGATGTCGAGCTACGTATCGTCGATGCCGACACCGGTGAACGGGACCTGCCCCCCGGCGAGGTAGGGGAGATCTTGCTCAAGGGCGAGCAACTCATGGTGGGATATCTCAATCGACCCGAGGCGACGGCCGAGACCATCAAAGATGGCTGGTTGTACACCGGTGACCTGGGGTATATGGATGAGGATGGCTATCTCTTCATCGTTGATCGCAAGAAGGACGTAATTAAGCCCAGTGGTTTCCAGGTATGGCCCCGTGAGGTGGAGGAGGTGATCGCCAGCCATCCGGCGGTGGCCGAGGTGGGGGTGGCCGGTGTCCCGGACGAACGAACGACGGAAGCCGTGAAGGCCTGGGTGGTGTTGCGTGAGGGAGCTACTCTGACCAAGGAGGAACTCCGGGCCTATTGCAAGGAACGGCTGGCAGCCTATAAAGTGCCCAAGCACGTCGAGTTCCGTTCCGAACTCCCCAAGAGCGCAGTGGGCAAAGTCCTGCGGCGAGAACTGACCAAAGAGGGCTGAGGGACGAGGCAGGGCCGCGGTACAGCCGCTCCCGGCGACCGCGGCCGTCTTTATCACGCCGGCGGGGGCATAGGCGTGCGCTGGGCGACCGCGCTGCCGAGCGCATATCTCTAGCAGGGGGTGTACCCGTGCGCGGCCAACCTAGCCGGCGCGGTCCTCCACGAAGAATTGCTCGGCCACTTCTACCAGCTCTTCGGCGGTGGCCAGCATCTGCCAGTCTTTTACCGAGGAGATTTCCGTATCCACCACGCCCTTGACAGGACGGATCCAGCTCATGACATAGCCGGTGATGGCAGGCTCGTCGTCGGAGAGCAGGAGCATATTCACATCGGCATCGAAACTGTGGTAGGTGCGCAGCAGCCAGACAGGTCGCACGTGGGGGTGTTTGGGCAGCGACCAGATAGCATTGAAGGCCGGGCGATCGTAGCCCGGGAGGAGTTCGATGCGCACGGTGGCCGCGTAGAGGCTCTGGGTGCCGGCTGCGGCCAGGGGCACATCCATCAGCGCAGGGATGTGTACGCGCCCGCCGAAGGCCAGAACCGCGCGCGTGCCTGTCACGCCCACGGCCTCGCGCACGACATCGATCAGGAAGTCATCGAGTTTGGCGAGCTCGTTGACGAGACAGACGATGCGCAGATCGGCGCGGGCCCGCAGCCAGTTCACCCACAGGGGCCGCACGCACGGTTCCTGATATTCTCCGAGTCGGGCCAGCACATCCTCGCGGGCCAGTTCGTCCTGCCCGCTACGGATGTTGGCGTCGATGATGGCCAGGGTCGGTTCGTTCACGGTAGATGGCTCCTGAGCACGGCGGGAGGAGATAGCTGAGGTCGGGGAGGATGGTGGGTGGCACCAGAGGCAGTGCGTCAGGGTTCCCGGTTCGGGCCTTCGAGCATGCGCCTCTCGTTCACCGCATCGTCCGGAGAAATGTGAGTGTATGCCGTTTCGATGGTGTTGGCCTCATCGCCATCCTGCCACAGGGTGAAGGACAGCCGGCGGCGGAGAAGCAAGAGAAGCAGGGTCAACGCCAGCAGAGCGACAAGGGCCGAACAACAGACGAAGAAGAGAATGGCTCCGATGGGATTGCCGAAAATGATGTCCATGATAGAAAGGGCTGGGGGACGTGCTGCCGGCGGGAGCGACAGAGGTCCGCCGCCGACAAGGTCTCAATCCACGTGAAGGCGCTCGGGTGCTGCAAAGAAGTGGGCGAGCCGCCTGCGATGGGTGGGCATGAGGTTGGCCGGGAGGTTGTCGGCGCCGAACCAGCGCAATTCTGCCGTCTCGCCGTTGGATTCTATCAAGCGGCCGCCGACGATGCGGGCCAGGAAGTTGAGCGAGGCGATCTGCACGCGGCTGCCGTCGGGATAGCAGACACAGATGTCGGGCTCGGTGAACGCGCCCAGGAGACGCACGATCTCCACCTCCAGCCCGGTTTCTTCCCGAGTTTCGCGAATGGCCGCGGCCGTAAAGGTCTCGCCGGGATCGACGCCCCCTCCGGGGAGACCCCACCAATCACCGTCGCGCCGCTTCTGCAGCAGCACCCGGCCCTCATCGTCCACGATGGTAATGGAGCAGCCGAGCCGAATGCGTGCTTCGCGCGTGACTCCCTCGCCGATCCTGAAGTGGAGCTCAGCCACGGGCCGCCTCCCTGGCCAGGCGCACAAACGCCCGCACGGCCGCGGCGTTCTTGCGGCCGGGGCTCTCTTCGACGCCGC
>RFJM01000139.1 GCA_003694905.1 Caldilineae bacterium | reverse complement strand
GTCGGAGGCGGGGGGGTAGGGGTTGCGGTAGAAGGCTGGGGGGAGCCGAGGAAGTTGGAGTAGAGCAGCAGGTTCGGAGAACCCCCACCGATGTTGCGGAGACGGCCGGCAGTGGCATTGCTGAGAATGGCGTTCATGACTTCATCAGGTGAGGCAGCAGGATGCACCGCCAGATAGAGGGCTGCCACGCCTGCGGCATGAGGAGCCGCCATGGAGGTGCCCGACCAGGTGGCAGTAGCCGTGTCGCTGACGTTGCTGGCCGAGGTGATGTTCGCGCCCGGAGCAAAGATATCGACGCAAGAACCCTTGTTGGAGAACCAAGCCCGACGGTCATTGCGGGTGCTGGCGGCGACGGTCAGCGCTTCGGCCACGCGCGCGGGGGAGCCCCAACAGGCATTCCGGCTTTCGTTGCCGGCCGCCACGGTAAAGGTCACGCCTGCGTGGATCGCCGTACGAATGGCGGTATCGAGTGCCGAAGAAGGCCCCCCACCCATGCTCATGTTGGCGACCGCCGGCCGCTGCAAATGGGCCAACATCCAGTCGATGCCGGCGATGACGTCCGAGGTGGGTGCCACACCGTCGCAATCGAGCACGCGCACGGGGTGCAGAGTCACGCCCTTGGCCACGCCGTAGGTGGTGCCGCCGATGGTACCCGAAACGTGGGTGCCATGCCCCGCGCAGTCTTCCACGCCCCGGCCGTCGTTTACGCTGCTAAAGCCGGAGCCTATGCGTCCGACGAATTCGACATGGGTGGAGCGGATACCCGTATCGATAACATAGACGTGAACCCCGCTGCCGTCATTGGCGTAGTGGTAAGTGTTGTCCAAGGGCAGGTCGCGTTGGTCGATACGGTCCAGTCCCCAGGTTGCCGGTGTCTGGGTACCGCCACCCTGATGGACCATCAACGAGTCGGGTTCTACCAGAGCGACAAGGCTGTTCTCGCGCAACACGGCGGCGGCTTCGGGGCTAAGACGCGCGGCGAAGCCTGTAATGGCGTGGGCATAGGTGTGGAGGACCGAGCCGCTCACGCTAGCCGTCAGTTCTTCGGCCAGGGCAGAGACACGCTGGGAGGCCGGCAGACTTGTGTCCGCGGCAAGCAAGGTGGGATTGAAAACGACGATATACTGGTCGGGAATCGTCTGTATCTCGATCTCCTCGAAAGGAGAGGGATCGTCGGCGAGGCTGATGGAAGACACCAACAGCAAAGACACGCAGACGAGCAAGATGGATGCGAGAATCCGGCGCGTTCTCTGCGCCGGAGGGTGAGCCATAGCCATGAGCCTGCCTCCTGAGAGTTGAGCCGAAGGGCTTGGGAAAAGGGGCCGGTGGGCACTGCCTGAGAGACTCCTCTCCCCATCCTCCTCCATTATACTACCAGAAGCAGGCCCGTGGTAGTCGGCGTGCCGGAGGACCTGAGATGAGAGCTTGTTGTCTGCTGCTCGGACATGTCCTTGCTCCAGGCCGGTAGAGGCGGTAGA
Organism: Caldilineae bacterium; assembly: GCA_003694905.1. GTDB lineage: Bacteria > Chloroflexota > Anaerolineae > J102 > J102 > J102. Next base: position 2,268 of record RFJM01000139.1, on the reverse strand, counting down.
ATGGTTTATTATGTTGCTCTTCAGCGAGAGGGCCAGAGACTGGCCGGCGCCGTATTTCGAGCTGCCCTCCTGGCAGGGTGCCGTCGTGCGCCGCTCAGATTATCGTGATCGGTGCAACCTGGTGCTGGTTTTCTGCTCGGCAGGCGAGACCGGACCCGAGGCAGCAACACTGGCCGCGCGTAAGGAGGATCTGGCCGCGGAAGAGGGAGAGATCCTGTGGATCGTGCGGGATCATGGCTCCGCAGGGAAGCTGGCAGCACGAATTGGTTCGACCATGCCCATTCTCATCGATGAATCGGGCCGGGTCCGAGATTCCTACCTTTCTCTGCTCCCTGCCGGCGATCTCCACCCGAGCTTTGTCATGCTCCTGGACCGCTATGGCGCGCCGGTGGCTGTGTGGTGGGGGGAAGCGCTGAACTCGTCCCAACTGGGGGATGAGATCCTGGCCCAGTTGCAGATGCTGCAGGTGGAGTGTCCGGAGTGAATGCATTCGGCCTGGCCAGGCTGGCCAGAGCTGTGATTTGCGTCCTGGGGAGATTCGGGTCATACTTGCCGGCGAAGTGCCCGCAGCAGAGAGTAGCAGTCGAGGCAGAGGCCGCCCGTGGCCTACCTCGGGTAAACCCGCATTGGGCACACATGATCATTCGGCAGTCATGTTGTCAACCCTTCGTTTCTTCATAACATTTGCCGGACCATGGAAGATATTGCTCGTCTGAAGAAGCAAGCCGCTCTGAAAGCGCTGACTTTCGTGGAGGATGACATGCTGCTGGGGTTGGGTACGGGCTCAACCACGGCATTTTTCATCGATGCGCTTGGCGCAGCGCTACGCGAGGGCAGGCTGCAGGGGATTCGCGGGGTCCCGACTTCCGAGGCAACGGCTGCCCGCGCTCGCGAGTTGGGAATCCCCCTGGTATCGCTGAGCCAGGTGGAATATCTGGATCTGGCCGTCGACGGCGCGGACGAGGTGGATCCACAGTGGAATCTGATCAAGGGGCTGGGCCGGGCGTTGCTGAGGGAGAAGATCGTGGAAATCCATGCCCGGCGATTCCTGGTGATCGTCGATGATAGCAAGCTGGTGCAACGGCTGGGCCGGGGGCCCTTGCCCGTGGAGATCGTACCTTTTGAGGCGGAGGCAACAGTGCGCTGGCTCAACACGCTGGACTGTCAGGCCGATTTCTGGTACGAGGAGGATGGGTCGCGGGTCGTGACCGACAACGGCAATTATCTGGCTTTGTGCCGCTTCCCCGAAGGCATTGCCGATGCCTATGCACTGGCCCGCGCCCTGGCGGATCGCCCCGGTGTGGTAGAACACGGCCTCTTCCTGGACATGGCCACGGGTGTGATAAGTGCCGGCCGGGACGGTGTTCGCGTGCTGGAGCGAGAGAGATGAAGGTGAAACTGGCCCCTTCGATCCTGACGGCCGACTTTACGCGCCTGGGGGAACAGGTGCGCGAGGCGGAAGCCGCGGGGATTGACTGGTGGCACATCGACATCATGGACGGGCACTTTGTCCCAAACATCTCGGTGGGGCCGCTGGTCGTGCGTTCTCTGCGCGGCATCACATCCCTGACCATCGACTGTCACCTGATGATCGAACGACCGGACGATTACATCCCGGCTTTTGTCGAGGCCGGCGCGGACCGGATCACCGTGCATGTGGAGGCTTGCCGCCATATCCATCGTACTCTCCAGCTCATTCGCAGTCTGGGCGCACGGCCCGGCGTGGCGCTCAATCCCGGTACGCCATTGATCGCGGTGGAGGAGGTGCTGGCCGATCTCGATCTGCTTCTGGTGATGTCGGTGAATCCGGGCTATGGCGGACAAAGCTACCTGCCGGCCACTACCGGCAAAATCGCCCGAGCCCGCGAGATGATACATTCGCGCGGGTTGAGCGGCATCGAAATCCAGGTGGATGGAGGCATCAAGGCCCATAACATCGCGGAGGTGGCCGGCGCGGGGGCTACGGTGCTGGTGGTGGGTTCTTCGGTTTTCAACCAGGAAGCAGACATCGCCACGAATGTTCGGGCATTGCGGCGAGGGTTGCTTGCCCGGTCGCACGAGGCATAGAATGAGGAGGTAACGAAAAGGAGAGGACGGGATTCGGGGTCAGGTCTGGGAAGGAGGGAGAAGAAAACGGGCCAGAAGCCGGTCTACCACGCCGGGTACCAGCAAGCTGCCCAGCACGAAACAGCGGTCGAAGAGGGTAGCATAGGCGGAGCGGGGCTCTCGATGCAAGGCCCTGACGATGGCTTGCGCCACCTTCTCGGG
>RFJM01000138.1 GCA_003694905.1 Caldilineae bacterium | reverse complement strand
TGCCGGTGTCGAAGCCCAGGCGCTGCATTTCGTCGCGGAGGTAGCGAGCGTTCTCCCAGAGCTTCTGAACGCGATCCTCGCTGGCTTCGAGCAGATCGACGGCGGCCAGACAGGCTGCGGTATCGGCCGGAGTCGTGGCACTGGAAAAGAGAAATGGGCGCGCTTTCTGGCGAATATAGTCGACGACGATCTTGCGGCCGGCGATCACGCCACCTACGACGCCGAAGGCTTTGGACAGGGTGCCGATCTCAACATCGATCTTGCCGTGCAGTCCGAAGTGATCGACGATACCGCGCCCTCCTCGACCGAGAACTCCTTCGCCATGCGCATCATCGACCATGGTCATGATGCCGTAACGGGCCGCGACCTCGTACAGCCTGTCCAGCGGCGCGACGTCGCCATCCATGCTGAATACCCCGTCGGTGATGAGGAGGCCGCGGCGATACTTGGGCAGATGCTCTCTGATCTTGGCCTCGGCATCTTCGGGGTCGCAGTGTTCGTAGACGATGATCTTGGCTCGGGATAACCGGCAGCCGTCGATGATGGATGCATGATTGAGGCGATCGGAGAAAATGACGTCTTCGGCACCGACCAAAGGGGGAATGGCAGCCTGATTGGCATTGAATCCGCTTTGCACGAAAAGAGCGTCTTCGACTCCCTTGAACTCGGCAAGTCTGCGTTCCAGCTTCAGGTGCAGCGAGGTCGTGCCGGCGATGGTGCGCACGGCCGCCGGCCCCACCCCCCATTCGGCAACCGCGCGCTGGGCGGCTTCCTTCAGCCGGGGATGATTGGCAAGCCCCAGGTAGTTGTTGGTGCAGAAGTTGAGAACGCGTTTGCCGTCGACAATCATCCAACCGTCCGCCGGGGACTCGATGGTGCGGATGTTGATGAACAGGCTCTCTTCCTTGAGCCGCTCGATTTCCTCCTCGATGAATTTGAGTCGGGTTGGCACAGACATGGGCTTCACCTCTCACAGAGAACTGAGCTGAGAGTGGGTCATAGTGCGTGCAGCCATGTCCACGGCGGTGCCCCCGCAGACCGCAGGCACCGGGCCGCGGAACCGTGAATGGAATCTGCGTCGCTCGAGATTATCCGGAAGTATGCCCCGAACCTTTGCCCATCAGGTGTGCGCAGTGTGCCTGCCGGTATCGGGAAAGCGGGCTCCAACCCACCGAGATGTTGTGGCGAACAAACCATGAGATCGATCGGGCGTTGATCGGAACTGCTCATAGCACACTTCGTCGGGTGAAATGAGCAACGGGCGTAGGCTACAATGGCAGTATAGCACGCCGCGGGGAATTTACCAATGTCGGCAACTCGCGCAGGGATGTGTTTCAATTTGGGGGCCGCTAGCGGGCGGCGCCCCCCGGAAACGTCGTCGCCACACCCAACCGGCCCCTCCCCACCGCTTCGGCTTGCCGGACCGTGCCGTGCGGTCAGGGATGCGGACGAGCTCGAAAGCCTGGCCTATATACAGCCCGGCCTGAGAAGCTGAAACCTCGGCCGCCTGTCTCGTTGGCCGACGCCGCGGATGCCGGGGGGCACACCGGCACCGTGCCGTCTGCCCGCACACTGAAAGCTACCATGAAAACGGCGGAATTGAGCGCTTCTCTTCTGCCTGTGCTACAATGTCGCCAATTTCTCCTGCGAGGTCTGTTGATTTGAATGGCTTGCGTACGCTGGCAGAATCCTTCCGCAGGCTTGTCTTGAAGCGGCTTCTGTTCTGGGTAGGCATTCTGGTCAGCGTCTTCTTTCTCAACGTGGCATTACGAGAACTACGGCTGCAGGAATTCTGGCATGTCGTCCGTAGCGCCCGCTACATCTGGATTGTGCCGGGCGTGCTGGTATACTTCTTCGGCGTTTGGGCGCGCACGTGGCGCTGGCATTACATGTTGCGTCCTTTCAAGATCGTGTCCCTGCGGCGCCTTTTTCCCGTCGTGTGCATCGGCTATGCCGGCAACAACATTTACCCTGCCAGGGCCGGAGAAGTCATCCGTTCATACGTGCTCAAGAAAAACGATGACATTGCCATGAGCACCAGCCTGGCCACGGTCTTTGTCGAACGCCTTTTCGACGGGCTGGTAATGCTGATGTTCGTCTTTCTGGCCTTGCCCTTCACCACCACCATTCCCCTCCGCTACCGGACCCTCGTCATCGGTCTGAGTATGCTGTTTGGCGTGGCTCTGGTGGTGTTCATGGTGGTGGCGGCTCGACCGCAGCGGGCTATGAGCGTGTATCACTGGCTGGCCGGACACCTGGTGCCCCGACCTTTCCGTCCCCGCTTCGCCGATATTATGGAGCGCTTCCTGTTGGGGCTGGCATCGTTGCGCAGCGGCCGCGATGTGTTGATGATTTTCGTTACCTCGGTGGTCGTGTGGCTGGCTGAGACGGTAAAATACTGGTTCGTGATGCATGCCTTTGACTTCGAAGTCTCCTTCCTGATCCTCATGCTCATGAACGGCATCGTCAATCTGTTTACCACCCTGCCGGCCGCGCCTGGCTACGTGGGCACCTTCGACGCGCCGGGCATCGAGATCCTGGACGTGGTTGGGGGCGTCAATCGCCAGATCGCCACTGCCTACACGCTGGTGCTTCATGTGGCCTTGTGGCTACCCATTACGCTCTTGGGTATCTGGTACTTCTACCGCTCGCGGCTACGCTGGTCCGATTTCGAGGTCGCGGCTCGCGCTGCGGAACTGGAAACCACAGCCCGTCCTGCCGATGCATGACACTTTTCCTTCCCATGCCAGTCGTGACGGTCACCCCTGAGGGGGTTGGTGGCCCGCAGGGGGTAAGAATTCCGTTTCCGGCACAGGAGGACCCTCTACGCAACAGGAGCAGCTCGTCCACCCCTGCACCGTCTGACCGATCCATCCCTACTCCACCACAAGCGACTACCCTATGAAGAACATCACCGTACTTGGAGCCGGCTATGTCGGCCTGGTCACCGCGGCCTGTTTCGCAGACCTGGGCAACAAAGTTGTAAGCCTGGACATCGACGAAGAGAAGATCGCGGCCCTGCAACGGGGCGAAGTCCCTATCTTCGAACCGGGGCTTGCCGAACTCATTGCACGTAATGTTCGCGCCGGGCGTCTCAGCTTCACCACGTCTTATGATGAAGGTCTGAAGGAGGCAGAATTCGTCTTCATCGCCGTGGGTACGCCTTCAGGCGTTGCAGGTGAGGCCGACCTGCAGTATGTACGCATGGCCGCCGAAAGCATCGCCCGCGTCATGGATCATCCCATGATCATCATCAACAAATCTACGGTGCCGGTGGGAACCGGCGACTGGGTGGCCGATATCATCAAGAAGCACCAGCCCGAACCGGTGCCCTTCTGGGTCGTTTCCAATCCCGAATTCCTGCGCGAGGGATCGGCCATCAACGACTTCATGCATCCCGACCGGGTGGTGCTGGGGTCGATGCATCGCGATGCGGCCGAAAAGGTGGCGCAACTCCATCTCCCCCTGCGCACCACCATCCAGATTACCGATTTGCGGACGGCCGAGATGATCAAATACGCCTCCAATGCTTTTCTGGCGACCCGTATCAGCTTCATCAACGAAATCGCCACCATCTGCGAGCGCCTGGGCGCGGATGTGAAAGAGGTGGCCGTCGGCATGGGTTACGACAAGCGTATTGGCCCGGCCTTTCTCGACGCCGGCCTGGGTTTCGGAGGCTCCTGTTTCCCCAAAGATGTGCGAGCACTGGAACACATGGCCCTGGTGCACGGCGCACATCCCCAGCTCCTGCGCGCGGTGATGGACATCAACCAGCACCAGCGCCATCAGGTCCTGATCAAGCTGCGAGATATCTTCGGCACGTTGAATGAGCGCAAGGTGGGCATCTTGGGGCTTTCCTTCAAGCCCAATACCGACGACATGCGCGATGCGCCGGCCGTGGATATCGCCCGCCAGTTGCTGCGGGAGGGCGCCCTGGTCCAGGCTTACGACCCCGTGGCCATGCCCGTTGCGGCCCGCATCCTCCCCGAGGTACGCCTGACAGAGAGCGCCTACGATGCGGCCCAGGGGGTGGATGCCCTGATCCTGGCGACCGAGTGGAACGAGTTCCGCCACCTGGACATGCGACGGATCAAGGAAAGTATGACCGGCGATGTCCTTCTGGACGGGCGCAATATCTGGTCGCCGCAAGAGATGATCGAGCTTGGATTCCACTACATCGGTATCGGCCGTGGCAACTATCAGAACAAGCAACGGGGCTGAGCCTCTCGCCTGCCGCTCTTCCTGCGTCAAGGGTGTGTGCGAGTTGTTGCTCCGCCCCAACCGCCGTACCCGAGCCGACGGTCTGCGCCCCCCTGATCCTGTCTCACACCGCATCGCTGTTCTATGCTGACCGACGACCTGTACAAAACGACCCTCGACAACGGCCTGGTCGTGCTCATGCGCGAAGTCCACAGTGCGCCCGTTGCCAGCCTGTGGGTCTGGTATCGGGTCGGCAGCCGCAACGAGGTGCCCGGCAGCACCGGCCTCTCGCACTGGGTCGAGCATATGCTCTTCAAGAGCACCCGTAACTACCCGCAGGGGAACTTCGATCGTATGATCGAACGCGAGGGCGGCTACTTCAACGGCATGACCTGGCTGGACTGGACCACATATTACGAGACTCTGCCCGCCGACCGCCTGGAGATCGCACTGAAGATCGAGTCGGAACGCATGGTCAACGCCCTGTTCCTGCCCGAGGAGACCGAGAGCGAACGCACCGTCATCATCGCCGAACGGGAAGGGGGCGAGAATCGGCCCACCTATCTGCTCTTCGAACAGGTGCAGGCCCTGAGTTTCCTTGCGCATCCCTACCAGCACATGGTCATCGGCTGGAAGGAGGACCTACAGAGCATCACTCGCGATCAGCTCTATCAGCATTATCGCACCTACTACGTGCCAAACAACGCCATCGTCGTAGCCGTGGGCGATTTCCACCGGCAGGCGTTGCTGGATCAAATTGCAGCCCATTTCGGCAGTATACCCGCGGGCGAGCTTCCTGCACCTGTCTCGGTGCGCGAACCTGCCCCTCGTGCCGAGCGTAGGGTCTACATGCACGGCCCCGGCGATACGGCCTATATCGACATCACCTATCGCGTGCCACAGGCCACTCATCCCGACTTCTTTGCCCTGGTGGTGCTCGATGCCATCCTCGACGGCGCCAAAGGCATGCCTCCCTTTGGCAATTCTGCGCTGGGGCGCGCGGCCCGGCTGTACCGTGCCCTGGTCAACAGACAATTGGCGACACGCGTTCACACTTCAGTGGGCGCTACCATCGATCCTTATCTGCTCACCATCTCGGCCACCGTACATCCCCGCAGCAGCTTGCAGGAAGTTGAGCGGGCGATCCTGGAGGAAATCGAGCGGGTGCAGTCCGAGCCGGTGGGGGAGGAGGAGTTGGCTCGGGCCATCAAGGGCGCGCGGGTGCAGTTCGTATACGGTAGCGAGACCGTTACCAACCAGGCTATGTGGCTGGGCCTGGCCGAACTGGTGGCATCCGGCGAGTGGCTGGCCGGCTTTCTGGACAGCCTGGCCGCGGTGACCGCCGATGACATCCGCCGCGTGGCCCAGACCTATCTCACACCGGCCAACCGGGTCGTGGGCTGGTACGAACCGGAGGGAGGTGCGGCATGAGGCGCGAACATCTCCACGACGTCAATCTGCCCGGCCCCCACAACCTGGTCCAGGCGACGCTCGATAACGGCATGCAGCTACTGATCTACGAGAGCTGGGCCTCGGAAACGGTGGTGCTGGATGCCTACGTGCCCGGCGGGATCTGGGCCGAACCCCCCGACAAGGCCGGTCTCGCCTACATCACCGCCGGCATGCTGCGTCGCGGTGCAGCCGGCCGTACGTTTGACCAGATCAACGAGATGGTCGAATCGGTAGGTGCGAGCTTTGGGTTTGAGTGCGGCCGCCACATCCTGGCCTTCGACGGCAAGTCCCTGGCCGAAGACTTTCCCCTGGTCTGCCGGCTTCTGGCAGATGCCTTGCAGGATCCCTTGTTCGCGGCCGATCAGTTCGAACAGCTCAAGGCGGCCGTAATCAATCGGATTCGCGAGCGAGACAACAACCCTCGCAGCGTGGCCCATCGCCTCTTTCGCGAGCACCTCTACCCCGCGGGCCATCCCTACCACCGTTCACTTATCGGCTACATCGAAACGGTGAGCGGTCTCGGCCGGGACGAAGCGGAGGATTACTATCGACGCGCGTTCACCCCTCAGGGGGGATGGGTAGTGGTCTGTGGCGCTATTCAGCCGGCCCAGGCCATCGACCTGCTGGCTGAGACGGTAGGGCAATGGCAGGTACATGACGTGCGCGTGCCCGATGCGGTCCCGAGGGGACCGGACCTGCCGGCCGAAAAGGTGGTGGTACACCAGCTCCTGCCGGGCAAGAGCCAGAACGATATAGTCATCGGCTGGCCGGGTATCTACCGGCGGCACCCGGACTATTTCCCCTTGCTGGTCTGCAATGCCATCCTGGGTAGCTTTGGTCTGGGTGGACGCCTGGGGCAGCGTGTGCGCGAGGAGCAAGGCTTGGCCTACTACGCGTACAGTTCGTTCAGCGTGAACAGGGGCACGGGCACCTGGTATGCGGTGGCAGGAGTGAACCCGAAGAATGTGCAGACAGCTCTCAGTTCCATCCTCGAAGAGATCACCCGTATCCGTCATGAGCCGGTCACCGATGAGGAGCTGGCCGATGTGAAGGCCAATCTCACGGGTTCGCTGCCCTTGCGGCTGGAAAGCCACGCCGGTATTGCCGGCAATCTGTTGACCATGGCCTGGTACGAGCTGGGGCTAGACTTCCTCCTGCGCTACGCTCAGGAGGTGAATGCGGTCGGCAAGGAGGACGTGCTGCGCGTGGCTCAGACGTATCTCCACCCCGAGCGCTATGTGCTGGCCGTGGCCGGGCCTGAATACGTGGAGGCTTCATCGTGAGTACACCGCCCGACTCGTCTCGCGGCAAACAGCACCTGCGCACCGGCGTCGATTTGATTGAGATCGAGCGCATTGTCTCCACCCTGGAACGATTTGGCGACCGTTTCCTACGCCGGGTGTACACCCCGCGCGAGATCGCGGCCTATGCCGACCGGCCCGGCTCTCTGGCTGCACGTTGGGCCGCCAAAGAGGCCGTGGCCAAGGCTCTGGGCTGCGGCATCGGAGCGGTTGCCTGGACGGATATCGAGATCCTCAGTGGTCCCGACGGCGAGCCCGAACTGCACCTCCACGGCGCAGCGGCAGCGCGGTCCGAAGCTCTGGGCCTGCAGAGCTGGGCGCTCAGCCTTTCGCATACCCACGAGCATGCCGTAGCCTTTGTGGTAGCACAATAGCCGGCGAGGGAGCGCTCGCGGCGCTGCCTTTGCGGGCGGTGGACGTCGCCGCCGATCGGGTCAATCAACCGTAGATGCTCCACAACCGAAATCGCTCCCGAACAGTAGATCCGGCGC
>RFJM01000137.1 GCA_003694905.1 Caldilineae bacterium | reverse complement strand
CTCAGAGGGGGAATGGCCGAGTGGCAGGCTCGGAACGGTGAGACGGTCCGAGACTGAGCGCTGGCGGTCGATGACTCTGCACGTCCACATCAGCCATCCACCCAAGGAGCAGTACCGGGCGTACTTCGAACAGCGGCTGGACACGGGCATCAGCGTCACCTACGGCGCGGAGGTGCCCAACCCGCCGCGCTACCAGATCCTGGTCGCCGGTCGTCCGCGGCGGGAAGAGCTCGAGGCCAGCCCGAATCTGCGGGCCCTCATCATCCCCTGGGCCGGACTGCCGGAGGAGACGGCTGAGCTGATGGCGGAGTTTCCCCACGTCAGCATCCACAACCTGCACTACAATGCCGCGGCCACGGCCGAGACCGCACTGGCCCTGCTGCTGGCGGCTGCCAAGTTCATTGTGCCCATCGACCGCGCCTTTCGCCGTCATGATTGGACCTTGCGCTACGAGTTGCCTCCCATCGTGACGCTGGAAGGCCGTACTGCTTGTATCCTGGGCTTTGGGGCTATCGGGCGGCGTATCGCCCGCTATTGTCGTGCACTGGGCATGGAAGTCCTGGCTCTGCGCCGGCGGTCGAATGTGATCCCCACGGAGGAGGACGAGGTCGAGGTGTATGGCCCAGATGCGCTGCATCAGGTGCTGGCCCGAAGTCACGTGCTGATCATAGCTGCGCCTCTCACGGCGGAGACACGGGGACTGATCGGCGCGCAGGAGTTGTCCTTGCTGCGTTCGCCGGCCCTGTTGGTGAATGTGGGTCGCGGCCCCATCGTGCAGGAGAAAGCCCTCTACAATGCCCTGAAAAGTGGGCAGCTATTGGCTGCCGGCATCGACGTCTGGTACGACTATCCCGCCGACAAGTCACAGCGCAGCCACCATCCACCTTCGTCCCTTCCTTTCCACGAGCTAGACAATGTGGTCATGAGCCCTCATCGTGGCGGTGCCCAAGGTACCCCCGATTCGGAAAAGCGAAGATACGCGGAACTGGCCACAGTCCTGAATGCTGCCGCGCGGGGAAAGGAGCTTCCCAACCGCATCATACTCGAGCGAGGTTACTGATGGCAAGCGTTTATCTTGCTTTGGGGACCAACCTGGGTGATCGGGCTCAAAATCTGACGGAGGCCATTCGGCGTCTAGGGGAGGTCATTACGGTCGAGAAAACGTCAGCCATCTACGAAACAGAACCATGGGGCATTGAAGATCAACCGGCGTTTTACAATCAGGTGCTGCACGGCCACACGCGCCTGGCACCCCATGCCCTTCTGCGCTTTGCCAAGGAGCAGGAGCTGAGGATGGGGCGCAGGCCGGACGCCATCCGTTACGGGCCGCGCCTGATCGACATCGACATCCTCTTCTACGATCGCGTCTGTTTTGCCAGCTACTCACTGACGGTTCCGCACCCGCGACTGGCCGAACGCGCCTTTGTGCTCGTTCCCCTGGCCGACATCGCAGCCGACCTGGTCCATCCCGGCAATGGTTATACCATTGAGGAACTGGTGGCCCGGCTCGACACGAGCGGTGTCAGGCGCATCTAACCGCGTTTTCGGAAGCCGGGAAGCCGGCCGGGGCAGGCAACGGCAAAGACGAGTCGGCCACAGTGCCGGATCGGCGGCTTCCCGACGGGGCTGTCGGAACCTTCGCTCCCGCTGTGGGCATGGCCGTGCACGCGGCCCCGTTGTAGCGCAGAACCACCTGTGCCCGACGGGCGCCGTGCTGCCTCTCTGGGGGTGGGTTGCCACTCGGGTCTGCCGTCTCCGTGCGTAGCCATCATTCGCCCGCACACCCGCCGCCCTTACCCGTGCTCGCGCCACGACCCGGCCCTCGCGACCCCGTGCGTGTTTCAACTTGGGGGCGGCTAAGGGACGGGCCTCCCAGGAAAAGCCGCGGCCACACGCAGCGGGACAACCACCCATCGCTTCAGCTTGCCGGGCCGTGTGGTCCGGCTCGAAAGCCTGGCCTACATGCAGCCCGGACCGAAAAGCTGAGAGCTCGGCCGCATGTCTCGTTGGCCGACGCCGCAGTGCGGGGGCGCTCCCCCGCACCCCCCTTGCAGGGGGACCTTTACCAGCCTAGCGCACCGGCTGCCCCTATTTTGAAACGCACCCCGCGCCCCCTCCTGTTTTGACAAACCCCCGCAGCCGTGCTATTCTTCCCGGCGTCATGAAGAACGTCTTCTTCTTCCCGCGCCCCAGGCCCGTGCCTGTGCCAGCCTGACCGGACTGGTTGCTTGGACGCGGGCGTTTTTCAACGTCGATAAACCCATCCCAAGCTCTCCAGCCGGAGGGCTTTTTTGTTGGGATCTATTTCTACAGCCTTGACGGAACATTCTCGACAACACCCCATGTCTGCTCCCACCATCCGCGCGGGCGTCATCGGCGCTACCGGCTACACCGGATACGAACTCCTCCAATTACTGCATCGCCATCCGCAGGTGGAACTCGCCTGGGCCACCTCCGAATCCTCGGCCGGCAAACGCATCTGCGACCTCTATCCCTCGCCGGATGAGACGCCCCTTATCCCCCAACAGGACGCCAAGTTGGAAGGGGTCGATGTTGTCTTTCTCTGTCTGCCGCATGCGGCCAGTATGGAGGCGGTGGCCCGCGTACGTGCAGCCGGTGTCCGGGCCATCGATCTTTCGGCCGATTACCGGCTCCCCGATGCCGTCGTCTACCAGCGCTGGTACGGGCATCCCCACACCCAGCCCGAGTGCCTCAAAGAAGCAGTCTACGGCCTGTGCGAGATCAATCGGCAGCGGATCCGAGGAGCTCAACTGGTGGCCAACCCGGGCTGCTACCCGACCACCATCAACCTGGGCCTGTGGCCGCTGGCGCGGGCCGGCGTCCTGGAACCCCGCATCATTGCCGACTCAAAGTCGGGTGTCTCGGGCGCGGGCCGGAAACTGCGCCTGAGCAGTCACTTCGTCGAGGCCAATGAGAACATCAGCCCTTATAGCATCGGCTACACCCACCGCCACATTGCGGAGATGGAACTGGTGCTCGGCTCATATGTCCCCGACCTGGAGATCACATTCTCCCCCCATCTCCTGCCGGTGAACCGAGGCATTCTCTCCACCATCTATATCGATGTCGATCCCTCGCTGGATGAGGAGGATGTACGGCGTATCTACGCCGAGGCCTATGCCGATGAACCCTTCATTCATCTTCTGCCGGCCGGACAGTTGGCGACCCTGCGTCACACCGTGGGCAGCAATCGTTGTGCCATCGCGCTCACACCTCTGCCCAGACCGGGACAATGGATTGTCACCGTCAGCGAGGACAATCTGCTCAAAGGTGCCAGCGGCCAGGCAGTACAGAACATGAATCTCATGTTCGGCATTCCCGAAACGACGGGTCTGATTTAATACCGGTGGACGGGCCTGCTTCCTGCCCGGCCGGCCGACTTCTTCTCCGAGACATCCCACTCCAATTCTGCGGCAAGAGCGACATGTCAGCACCCATCCACGTCATCAAGATCGGCGGTAGTCAGATAGATGACCGCCAGTTTCTGAGCCGGATGGTCGAGACCATTGCATCCATCCGGGACCAGGGCATCCTGCCGGTCATCGTCCATGGGGGCGGTCAGGAGATCGTTCGGCTTCATGACGAACTCGGTGTGCCATTCGAGGTCGTAGAGGGGCTACGGGTGACCAGCGAGCAATCCATTCGCCTGGTGAAAATGGGGCTAAACGGCATTGCCAATCTGCGCATTGTGCGCTATCTGGTGAACGGTGGGCTGGATGCCATCGGCCTCAACGGCATCGACATGGGCCTGGTGAGGGTGGAGAAATACCGCCTGGGAGAGATCGATCTGGGGCGGGTAGGGAAGGTATCTGCCGTACGGACCGAGAAGCTCAAGGCGCTCTTGCAAGACGGCTTGATCCCCGTGATCTCGCCCGTAAGCCTGGGGGTGGACGGTCTGAGCTATAACGTCAACGCCGATCACGTGGCCGAGGCCATGGCCGTCAGCCTGGAGGCCGAGCGTCTGGTTTTCATCACCAATGTGCCGGGGGTGTTGATTGCCGGACGCCCCATGCGCGCGCTGGAGATAGGCGAGGTGGAGGAACTCATCGGCGACGGCCATATCTCGGGCGGCATGATTCCCAAAGCGCGCTCGGCCGTGGCTGCCGTCAAAGCCGGTGTACCCATAGCTCTAATCACCGACCTGGAACACTATGCCCGCGGTGAAGGTACGGCCATCGTGCGGGCACAATGATGGTACTCTCTCTCGCACGTTATTTTCACGGCTCGAACCTTGAGCCCACACCTGCCGACCCGCCAGCTCATCACTTCATCATGAGGAAAGCCATGAACCCCATCGAACTGGAACAACGGTATCTTGTACATGCTTACGCTCGCGCGCCCTTTGTGCTGGAAGATGGCCAGGGCGTGTGGCTGCAGGACACGGAGGGCAACCGCTATCTGGACATGGTGGCCGGAATTGCCGTGAACGCGCTGGGCTACGGCGACCCGGAGATCGTCGAAACGCTGCAGACTGCCGCGGCCCGTCCCCTGCACTATTCGAATCTCTATCATTCCGCGCCCATGGCCCAGTTGGCCCAACGCCTGGTAGAGGCTACGCCCTTTGCCGAGCGGGTTCATTTCCAGAACAGCGGCACGGAGAGCACCGAAGCAGCCATGAAATTCGCCCGCAAATGGGCCCGCACCCATTTCGGCGAAGGCAAGAGTGATATCGTGGCGTTTACAGGTGCGTTTCACGGGCGCACCATGGGTGCCCTGGCCGCCACCCCTCGGCCCAAATACCAGGATCCTTACCGGCCTCTCATGCCGGGCGTGCGCTTCGCGGAGTTCAACAACATCGACAGCCTGGCCGAGCAGATGGACGAGCATGTATGCGCGGTCATTGTCGAGCCGGTGCAGGG
>RFJM01000136.1 GCA_003694905.1 Caldilineae bacterium | reverse complement strand
CCCGAAATCCAGCTCATCGGCGACTGGCGCCACGGCCCCCATCTGGACCCCCTGCCACCCTCCTCCTGAACCCACCGCCTTCAACATGCAGCCATCCTCATCCACCCCACCCGCTCCTGTCGCCCGGCGACTGCGGCTAGGCGTGCTCTTCGGCGGCCGCTCGGGCGAGCATGAAGTCAGCCTCATGAGCGCCGAATCCATCCTGGCTGCCTTGGACCACGATCGCTACGAGATCGTGCCCATCGGCATCGCCAGAGATGGCCGCTGGCTCTTCGGTGGCGATCCCCTGGAGCTGCTGCGCCGCGGGGGCCCCATCCCGGCGGGCGCGCCTCTGTGGCCCCGACCCGAGGATCTGGCCGGATTGGATGTCATCTTCCCCGTGCTACACGGCACCTTCGGCGAAGACGGTACGGTGCAGGGCTTTCTCGACCTGACCGGCATTCCCTACGTCGGCTGTGGTGTCCTGGCATCGGCACTGGCCATGGACAAGGCCGTGAGCAAGCAATTGTTCGCCGCCATCGGTCTGCCGCTGACCCCCTGGCTGGTCGTCTATCGGCACGAGTGGGAGCGACAGCCCGGCCCCATACTGGCCCGCATCGAAGGGCAACTCGACTACCCCCTCTTCATCAAGCCCGCCAACCTCGGCTCCAGCGTCGGCATCACCAAGGCGCGCGACCGGGCGGACCTGCAGGCCGGCCTGGACGAGGCCGCCCTCTATGACCGCAAGATGATCGTCGAGCAGGCCGTGCCCCACGCCCGCGAGATCGAGGTCTCTGTGTTGGGGAACGAAGAGCCGGTGGTCTCCATTCCCGGCGAGATCGTGCCCAGCAACGAATTCTACGACTACGCGGCCAAGTATCTGGACGGCGCCAGCATCGAACGCATCCCCGCGCCCATCACGGCAGAACAAACGGCCCAGGTTCAGGACATGGCCCTGCGCGCCTTCTGCGCGGTTGACGCCAGTGGCCTCAGCCGCGTGGACTTTCTGCTCGATGACGAAAGCGGCCGGGTGTATATCAACGAACTCAACACCATCCCCGGCTTCACCAGCATCAGCATGTATCCCAAACTGTGGGAGGCCAGCGGCATGCCCTACGGGCAACTGCTGGATCGGCTCATCGAGCTGGCCCTGGAACGCCATCACCAGCGTTCCCGAAACCGGACCAGCTACGCCCCTCCACGCGGTTAAGCGATTCCGCCTCACTCTGTCTACCGGCGTTCCCCCAATCGCGCCGCACCCGCCATGAGCCGCTACTACCACCGTACACCCCATCGCAACATCCAGCCCCGCACCCGTCGCAAAGGTCGCAACCGGCGGAAGCGACGGTTTGCCAGCCCTAGCCTGGCAGTGCTCAATCCGCGTACTCTCTTCTCGGCCAAAGGTCGAAAACAACGTCAGCCCAGACCGAAGCGTGCCCGCACGCTGCGTCATCTGCTCAGCCAGAAGGCATGGAACAGCTCCCATTTGGGCGCACTGGTTCTACTCCTGGCAGCCCTGGCGGCGTTGACCTACTCTTTCATCAGCATAGATTTCTGGGTGTACGGCGCCGTCGTCAGCGGCAACCGCTACACCCCCACCGATCTCATTTACCAACAAGCCGGCATTCATGGCTACAGCGTTTACTTCGTCGAACCAGCGCTGGTCGCCGACCGCCTCACACAACTGGAACACGTACGTGCTGCCCGCGTGCAGGTACGTCTTCCGGCACGTGTACGGATCGAGGTGGTGGAGCGCGAACCGATCATCCTCTACAAGGTGCGCGGCGACAGCTACTGGATCGACGACGAAGGCGTCATCAGCACGGCGGTAGAGCCCCGCGAAGGGCTCATCACCCTGGTGGATGACGATACCGGCGCCCGCCTGGACGAGCGCCATCTGGACCCGGCCATTCTGCAGGCCATTGTCTATGTCACCCGACAGTTACCCGAGGTCCGCATCTTCCGCTACCAGCAGCCTTACGGCCTGTTCTTCATCGCGCCGGAGGGCTGGCGGGTCTACTTCGGCACCGCGGACAACATGTCTACCAAACTGGAGCGCTGGGAAACCATGCGCGCCCATATTCTGAGCGAGGGCGGCCGGGCACAAGAGGTCGACCTGCGCTACGACCCACCCTACTGGCGCTGAGGCCCATCCTCATGAGGACCGGTTGCCCACAAGCGAACTAACGCAAACACCCACTGCACCACTCTTCATCTAAGAAGGAACTGTGTCTGAGATCATCACTTCTATCGACGTAGGCACTACCAAGATCTGCACCTTCATTGCCGAGGTATCGGACGAGGGCACCATCAGCCTGCTGGGCGCCGGCTGTGTGCGCAGCGAGGGGCTGCGGAAAGGTGTCATCGTCAACGTCTCGGCCGCGACCCAGGCCATCACCGAATCCATCGAGATGGCCGAACACGAGGCCGGTGTGACGGTGCGCAGCGCCTACGTAGGCATCGTTGGCGCGCACATCAGCTCGCACAACAGTACGGGTGCGGTGGCCATCCCTCGCGGTCGCAGTATCACCCGGCACGATATCGATCGCGCCCTCGATGCCGCGCGCGCCATCCCCGTTCCCTCCGACCGGGATATCATCCACACGATCGCCCGCAGCTTCAAGGTCGACCAGCAAGAGGGGGTCCAGGAGCCCATCGGGATGCACGCCTATCGCCTGGAGGTGGATGCGCACATCATCACCGGTGCCACCACGGCCATCAACAACCTGGTGAAGTGCGTCCGCAGCAATGGTGTGGCCATCGAGGAACTGGTACTGGAGCCCCTGGCCAGCGGCGAGGCCGTGCTCACCCCGGATGAGCGCGACCTGGGCGTGGTGGTGGTGGATATGGGCGGCGGCACCACCGACCTGGCCATCTATCTCGAGGGTTCGGTCTGGCACACGGTCGTATTGGATGTCGGGGGCGACACGCTGACGCGCGACCTGGCCATGGGCCTACGCACCCCCTTCAAGACGGCCGAGCAGGTCAAGATCCGCTACGGTCACGCCCAGCCCGAGTGGATCCCCGAGGACGACGTGGTCAGCGCCGCAGCCTTTGGGGAAGTGCATTCGCAGAATGTGTCTCGCCGCTTCATCGCCGAGATCCTGGAAGCCCGCAGCGAGGAGATCCTGCACATGATCTTGCGCGAAATCCGGCGCTCGGGCTACGACGGCCTGCTGCCCGCGGGCGTGGTACTCACGGGTGGATCGGCACAACTGCAGGGGCTCAAGGAGCTCGGCCGGGATGTGTTCCGGTTGCCCGTGCGTACCGGTATCCCCAACAGCATCCAGAATGTGCCACGCCAGTATCAGGCGCCGGCTTTCGCCTGCGGCCTGGGCCTGCTGCTATGGGGGCAACGCAACGACCCCTACGAGACCAGCATGCCTACCACCCCTACGGGCCTGCGCTTGCGGCAGTGGCTGCGCAGCCTGCTACCCGGTTAGTTCTCTCCAGTTTCACATGAACTTGTTTCAAACAAACAGTTGTCAACCCTTTTCTACGCTAAAGCTGCTACTTGAGGAATATCGCAATTCCGGTTATGATATGACCGGCGTTGTGTAGTTCCCCCCGTGCAGCTTTGCGCGTGCACACCCACCCAAGGAGGCTATCTCCATGAACCATCTCAACCGACCCTACGTTGAGAACCTCGCCCAGATCAAAGTGATCGGAGTGGGCGGCGGTGGCGGCAATGCCGTGAACCGCATGATTGCCGAGGGCATTCAAGGTGTAGAATTCGTGGCCGTGAATACCGATGCCCAGGCGTTGATGTTGTCGGAGGCGCCGCTACGCGTACGCATCGGCGACAAGCTCACCAAAGGGCTGGGCTCCGGCGGCAACCCCGCCATCGGCCAGCAGGCCGCGGAAGAGTCTGCCGACGAGCTGAAAGAGATGCTCAAGGGCGCGGACATGATCTTCGTGACGGCCGGGCTGGGCGGTGGCACCGGCACGGGCGCGGCCCCGGTT
>RFJM01000012.1 GCA_003694905.1 Caldilineae bacterium | reverse complement strand
GTGTGACCTGTCGGGCCGACATGGCCACGGCGTTCGGTCACCTTCGAGGCCGCAGCACAAGCGGGACAAACCTGAAACGACGATTACGTGCCTTCATGCATATCTACCTGAGCTCTCTCGGCTGTCGCCTCAACGAAGCTGAACTGGAAAGCTGGGCCCGGCAGTTTCGCGCCGGTGGGCATCGCGTTGTCTCCTCACCCCGGGACGCTCAAGTCATGGTGCTGAACTCGTGTGCGGTGACGGCGGAAGCCGCGCGCAAGTCGCGACAGTTCATCAACCGCCTCCACCGGCAGAATCCGCGCGCACATCTCGTGGTGACCGGCTGCTATGCCGAACTGGAACCGGCGCGGGTGGCGGCATTGACCGGGGTGGATCTCGTCATCGGCAATCGCGACAAGGAACGCCTGGTCGAGCTGGTCGAAAGCCAGATCGAACCGGCCACCATGCCCCGGCTGGCCGCGGAACCCGAGGCCACGCACATGTACGCGGCGGCGCGCACCCGCGCCTTCGTCAAAGTCCAGGATGGATGTCGCAACCGTTGTGCTTTCTGCATTGTCACCATCGCCCGCGGTGATGAACGTAGCCGACCGCTGCGGGAGGTGGTGGACGAGATCAACCAACTCGTAGCCGAGGGGTATCGGGAAGTGGTATTGACCGGCGTCCACCTGGGAGGCTACGGTCGTGACCTGGGCACCGATCTTTACACCCTGGTGCAAACCGTTCTCAGGGACACCGACATCCACCGCCTGCGCCTGTCCTCGCTGGAGCCGTGGGATCTACCGCCGCATTTCTGGGAACTCTGGCAGGACACCCGGCTGATGCCGCATCTACACCTGCCGCTGCAGAGCGGTTGCGACAGCACCCTCCGCCGCATGGCGCGGCGCTGCGATACCGCAAGCTACGTGGCTCTTGTCGAGGCCGCACGCGCTGCTATTCCCGACCTGACCCTTACCACCGACCTCATCGTGGGCTTCCCCGGCGAGACCGAAGCGGAGTGGGCGGCGACGGTCGAGTTCGTCCAGCGCATCGGCTTCGGCCATATGCACATCTTCACCTACTCACCTCGCCAGGGTACCGCGGCTGCACGCATGAAAGGTCAGGTTGACGCCAAGGTCAAGCGCGAGCGCAGTCGCCAGATGCATGCCATCGCCGCTCGCATGAAGGCCGAACACCTGCGACGCTTCCAACACGATGTGCGCGAAGTGCTGTGGGAAGGGCCAGGCGAGCCCTTGTCCGACGGTCGGGTACGCTGGAGTGGCTACACCGACAACTACCTGCGCGTCTACGCCCTTGGCCCGGCCGGGGAATCATGGGAAAACCAGATAACCCCTGTGCGATTGCTCCTCCCACCCGATCCCCACCCCGACCATCTCATGGCCGAGAACCTCTCCCCCGCGGCAGTACCCATTCCCAGCCCGGCAGCCTTCTGACCCCGCCATCCCATCATCTCCATCCTATCCATTCACACCCCCACGCCAAGGATCATGAGTGACTGCATCTTCTGCAAGATCGTCAACGGTGAAGTCCCGGCCGAAGTTGTCTACAACGGCCCCAATGTCACTGCCTTCCGCGACATCAATCCTCAGGCTCCCGTGCATATCCTCATCGTGCCCAACCGTCACATCGAGCACATTCGCGACTGGGCGGCCTTCGACGGCGATGTGCTCAAGGAGATGTTCCAGGCTGCCAATGAAGTGGCTGCCATGGAAGGGATCGCCGAATCGGGCTATCGCCTGATGTTCAACTTCGGGCCCGATGCCAATCTGGTCGTCCCTCATCTGCATCTACACCTGTTGGGTGGGCGACCTCTGGGCCCGATGGTGGCGCGACAGGAGTGATGCCGCGCCGGAAGTCCGGCCTTACTGATCCTTCGCCCACACGACCTCTGCGTTGGCAGGAGGAGTCACGCCCGGCCCAAAGCGATATTTCGCCTGCCAGGGCAGGTAGTGGCTTTTGAGCGTCTCGTCGATGAGGACGGTGCCGTCGGCCGCGATCACCCGTCTGGAAACCTCCGCGTCCAGTCCTTCCACCGGCCAGTCGAATTGCACGACCTTGCCTTTGGGCAAATCGGGGTCTTCGACATAGAGCGGTGGAGGAGGCGGCACGCGGTTGGAGTACTTGGGTTTGGTGGTTTCCACCGTCCAGTTGGGTTTCGTGCCGTAGAATTGGAAGGTGAGGATGCCTTTCTGGGTGTCGACGATGGGTTTGATGAGCAGATGGTGCTCGGTCGTGTTGCGGAACTTGAAATCCACGTTGGGGGTGTAGATGGTGGCATCGAGTCCGGGAGCGCCATACCAGCTCACCACATAGCCGTGATTCCAGCGTTCGACCAGAGGGAAGCCCCCGAACCACGCGGCCCGGAAAACGGTGGTGCTCACCTGGCAGACGCCGCCGCCAACCCCCACGGCCGTGCTGTTCCCCGAGATGATAAGCGAATCCTCGAATCCGTTGGCCGCAGTGACATCACCGACGTACTCGTTGAAGGAGAAGATTCCGCCCGGTGGGATGACCACCCCTACGAATTTCGACGCCGCGACCTGGATATTCTTGACCCGCGCTGCCGAAGAGCCCTTGAACTTGGTGCTTCCCTCCGCCACCAGTTCCTTGATGCCCAGGCTGGCGGGATCATCCGAAGGGACGGCGGGGCGGATGATCTGCACAGGCAGTGTGACCTGGCTGCGTCCGTTCGTGATGGCGTCCTGGATGGCGGCCAGGGTAGCATCGATGTCGAGAGCATAACCGTCGACGCTGGGCGACAGTTCGATGAGGGTCCCGGTTTGGGGATCGAAGTCGAAACGGGCGTTGAGGGGAGGGCGTTCGATCTGTTTTGCCCAGCTTTCCACCAGTGCGCGCAGTGGCTCCTCCCGGATCTCGGGGCGCACGCCTCCGGGCGCATCGCTATCGGGCACCCAATCCAGCAAAGAAGAAAGCGCGGCCGGGTCCAGCGCGAACTGGAATTCGCCTCGGGCATCGGCCAGGACAATGGAGCGGTCCAGCGCCTGTTCCATGGCCTGTCGTCCCACAGAGACATCGGCTTCGGCCGGCTCCACCTCGTGCACCACCACATCCACCACCCCTCCTTCGCCCGAGCGCACCCGCCGCAACACCTCGGCCTTGGTGGCTTGGATATCCACCCACTTGCCCGGCCTCGAGGGCGACACCACAACCTGTAGATCGTTGAGGGAAAGCCGCGGCTCCGAGACAGGACGATTCAAATACGCCGTGCGTTGGGCGATAGCCAGGGCGATATCGCCGGGCCGCGCCTCCAGGGTAGGGCTTTGCTGCCTGCCCTGCCAGAATGCCTGCCATTGCGCTTTCAGGTTATGGAGGAAATCGCCGTCGCGGCCGTAGGCAAAGGCTTCATTGGCCATGGCACGGATATCGACGGTTACACCGAGTTCTTCGGACTTTAGGGGCCACACCCGATCGCCGTAGCGAAGGGCCAGGGGAGGCAGGTCGTAGGAAGAGACGGCCACCTGCAGGGCAGCTATTGCTTCTTCGCGCGTCAGCCCACTGAGATCGACGCCCATGGCCTGGATGCCCGGATAGATCCGATCCTGGTACCGCCACTCGAACCGGGCCAGCCCTGCCGTGAGGACCAACGCCGGCGCCAGCAACCAGATCAAGAGAAGCTGCCAGAACGGTGTGGAAGAACCGGTGGGGGAAGTCTGTGGGGGAAGGGCATGTGTCATGATTCGTCTGGGGGGCTAATAGGGGGAATCTGATGGATAATCAGTCTAGCATAGCCGGAAGGCGCAGACAAGGAAGGAGGCTTACGAAACAAGTCTGACGAATTTCGTCGAATTGTGTGCTCACGTACCGAATTTGTTGCAAAACTGTGTCATGATTACGGTGCAACATCTTCCTCCTCCTTTGCACAAGACGGGCCAGGCTGTTGGGCGCCTGGCCTGTCTTGTGCTTTTGGGCCATGTCTCAATGTTTTTCGGCCACCAGGAAGTGAGAGATGCCAAAAGCGCGCAGGGGGGTGTGCTCCAGCAGATAGGCAGTGCCACGGATGGCGCGTCCCATCCGCGGCCGGCGATAGATGATGTTATCGTAACCGGGATAGATCTGGGTATGGTGGACGATGCGTAAGGGCAAGGGGGCGAACAAACGGCGTAGATCCCGGCGCGTGTAGGCCCGCACGTGCGGGGCCAGCCGATTGCGCCAGCGATCGGGCAGCCAGTTGATAAACGGCGTGTTGCCGAAGTGATATCGTCCCCGCCAGTAATGGCCGTGGGTTTCGAAGAAATAGAGCCGGTTGGGTACAAACAGGACCAGCCGCCCACCCGGCTTCAGCACCCGCGCGATCTCCTGCAACGAACGTACGTCGTCTTGCACATGCTCGAGGACCTCATGCGATAGTACGGTATCGAAGCTGCCCGCGGGAAAAGGAAGCGCTTCGCAGGCAGCGGTGACACAGGCCGTGAGATGTTGCCGGGCCAGGACCATGCTGGGATGATCGATGTCCAGGGAGGTGACGCGGGCGCCGTGTTGGGCGAGGTGCCGGCTGTACATGCCGATTCCGGCGCCATCCACCAACACGTCGGCATCCTGCACGCGCGCCCAGGCGAGGATGAGCCGAAGCCGCCGCTCCTGGCCTGCACGCCAGACGTAGCTGGGATGGCCCAGGCGAGCGGCCTGTTCGTCCGGGCGGCGGACAGGGATGGCGGAAGAGGCATTGTTCGGGGGTGATGCCTTCATGGTCGGTGCCATTCCTCCTTGTGGCCAAAGCCGAGGGTGTTGTCGATCAGGCGGATCCAGTCGGGCACGAGCCGGTAGTAGCAGGCGCGTTGCAACGGCCCCGCGAGCGTTTCGGCTCGGGCCACAAAGGGGAAGCGCGCTGCATAGAGGGCGCGGGCACGATGGAGATCGGTGGCGGGACAACGGCCGGCGCGCCCGCGGAGCTGTATGCCTCGGATGTCCTTCCAATCCTGGTTGTTGGCTTCCACGGTGGCCGCTACTCGCGGCCGAGATTCCAGATGTCGGCCGTGAAGCGTATTGGGGTCGGACAGGAAGTAGAGGGTGAGATCGGGCGCGACGGCATAGAAGAGTGCGCAGGCGTGAGGTGTGCCGTCATCGGCGACGGTGGCCAGACTGAGGGTGTTGTGGGCGTTCAGGAAGGTGTAGATGCGGTCGGATAGAGACACGGGGGAGGGGCGCAACTCAGCGCAGGAGGAGAGGAAGATAGGTAGGATAGGGGGTAGGAGAGGGCGAAGGTGTGGCGGTTGGGGTGACGATCTGGGTCTGCACCAGAGATGGGGTGGGAGAGTGAGTCCACGTGGGCGTGGGTGTGGCCGAAGGGGTGGGTGTCTTTGTAGAGG
>RFJM01000135.1 GCA_003694905.1 Caldilineae bacterium | reverse complement strand
TCTTGAACCACGCCCGGGACGGATTTTCTGCTTGACAGGGAAGGGAAGTTGTGTTACATTGTAAATTATCGATAATTGATTATCGCTGATCTGATCCGGCCTTCCATTCTTCCCGGCGGTTAGCCCGTGAGCAGCCAGACTAACTCTGCCGAATCCAGAACCACGGTGTTGAAGAGAAAGCGCCTGGTGCGCGCTTCCCTGGCCCAGCAGGTTGCCGATGCCCTGCGCGACGCCATCATCCGGGGAGAACTGAAGGCCGGCACGCGGCTGGTGGAGATGGAGATCGCCGCGCAGATGGGGACGAGTCAGGCGCCGGTGAGGGAGGCATTGCAGCGATTGGAGCAAGACGGCCTTGTGGCACGGCGGAGTCGCAGCGCAACCTATGTCACCGAGATATCCATGGAGGAGATGTACGAGATCACACTCGTGCGCAAGGTCGTCGAGACCATCGCCGCCTGCCATACCGCGCGCTATATCACGCCCGAGCAATGCGACGAGCTGGAGGAACTGGTGCAGCACATGCACGAGGTCGCCAGTGTCGAAAGTATGCCCATGCTGGCTCGCTACGACATGGCGTTTCACTCGCGCATCGTGGAATGGTCGCGCAAGGATATTCTCGTCAGGGTATGGACGCCCCTGAAATATCAGGTCATGCGCTTTCTGGTGGCCATACACCCGGACGTGTTCAGCAACCTGGCCGAGGTGGCCGAGTTGCACATGCCCATCATCGAGGCCATGCGCAAGAAGGATCCCGCCGCCGCCATGCAGGCGGTCGAGGACCATATCATGCTGTTTTGGAACGAGGAGCGGATCACCACCTATCTCAATTCGCATCGGGAGCTAACCGCTCTGACGCGAACGGAAGGATGACCTATGTCAACCCCCGCATTCTTTCTTTGGCAAAGGAGCCCTGCGAACCATGATGACTTCACGTGAACGCGTTGAGATCGCGCTCTCGCACCGGGAGCCGGACCGGGTACCGTTGGATCTCGGCGGCAGCGTTGTCACAGGTATGGCGGCATCGGCGGTATACCGCCTGCGTCAGGCGCTGGGGCTGGATGAGCCGGGTCGGCCTGTCAAAGTCATCGAGCCGTACCAGATGCTGGGTGAGATCGAGATGGATCTCATCGAGGCCCTGGGAGTGGATGTCGTGCCCCTGCAGAGCAACAAGACCTTCTTTGGATTCCGCAACGAGGGCTGGAAACCCTGGCAGACCTTCGACGGCGCGCCGGTATTAGTGCCCGAGAAGTTCAACACCGAGCCCGAACCCAACGGCGATATCCTGCAGTATCCCGAAGGGGATAAGTCTGTGCCGCCAAGTGGACGCATGCCCAAAGGAGGATGGTACTTTGACTCCATCATCCGCCAGCCCCCCATAGACGACAACAATCTCAATGTTGAAGACAACCTGGAAGAGTTTGGTCCCATCACCGAAGAGGAACTGGAGTTCTGGCGTACCGAAGCAGAGCGGCTGTACACAACCACCGACAAGGCGATCCTGGCCAATTTCGGAGGAACGGGGTTCGGCGATATCGCCCTGGTACCTGCTCCGTGGCTCAAGCATCCCAAAGGCATCCGCGATGTGGAGGAATGGTATGTCAGCCTGGTCACGCGGCGAGACTATGTCTACAAGGTCTTTGAAAAGCAGTGCGAGATCGGGATCGAGAACTTAAAGCGGATTCATGAGGTAGTTGGGGAGAAGGTGACGGCGGTGTTCGTCACCGGTACGGATTTCGGCATGCAGCGCGGGTGTTTCATCTCACCGCAAACCTACCGCGATCTGTTCGCCCCCTTCCATCGGGAAGTCAACAACTGGGTCCACAAGAACACCACCTGGAAGACCTTCATTCACTCTTGCGGCTCCATCATGCCGCTCATCGAGGACTTCATCGAGGTGGGGTTCGATATCCTGAATCCCGTGCAGACCTCGGCCGCGAACATGGACCCCAAAGAGTTGAAAGCGCGCTTTGGTGATCGCATCGTTTTTTGGGGAGGCGGTGTGGATACCCAACACACCCTGCCCTACGGCACGCCCGAAGAAGTCAAACGGGAGGTACGAGAGCGCATCGAGATCTTCGGCAAGGGTGGCGGCTTTGTATTCAATACCGTTCACAACGTGCAGGCCAACGTGCCTGTGGAAAACATCGTCGCCATGTATGAAGCCGTACGCGAGTACGGCGTGTATGGTGGGAGTCCATAGAACCGGCCGGGAGGAGGCCCGTCGCTTCTGAAGAAGGGCGGTTTTCCGACCGACAGGTTCTATTGTACCAACTTTCGTCCTACCCATTTTCACTCAAAAACGGAGGATCAAGCACCATGTCATCCGAAAATGTCTTCAAGAAGAAGATCAGCCGGCGTGATTACCTGAAATTCATGGCGGCGGCGGCCGGCATGACCACGCTGGCAGGCTGCGCCGTGCCGGCTCCCGCTCCGGCGGAGACCACCGGTGCAGCGCCTGCAGCTGCCCAGGCAGGCCCCAAGCGCAAGGTCATCTTCGTCACCCACGACATGAACCCCTTCTTCATCCCCGCCATCGTGGGTCTAAAGGACTTCGGCAAGATGGCCAACTGGGAGACGCAGTTCATCGGCCCCCCCATCCACGACACGCAAAAGACCATCGAACTGCAATACAATGCTATCGCCGCGCAACCGGACGCGGTGGGCTTCACCGCGGTTGACAGTGAAGCCTTTATCGAGCCCATCAAGGAAGCACAGGCCAAGGGTATTGTCGTTGTCCTCTACAACACCCGTGCTCCCGGTGTGAAGGAGGCCACCGGTGCTGCCTACGTCGGCCAGGACTTCGTGGTGGCCGGGCATAAGGCAGGCTACGAGCTGGGCAAGTACATCACCAAGCACACCGGCCGCACCGAGGGATTGGTGGTGATGCCCATCATCGCCCCGGGCCACTTTGCTCTGGAGACCCGCAACAGCGCCGGTGCCGAAGGTCTGCAACGGTACAACGAGGAATTCGGCACCAACTTCACCACCGAAGCACTGGCCACCACCACCAACGCCGACGAGGCGATTGCCGACTTCGAGGCCAAATGGGCCGCGGATGGCGACAAGATCGTAGGATGGCTGGCCGCGGACTTCACCCACACCTTTGTGGGACGCTGGGCCAAGAAGAACAACCTGGTAGGCAAGTTCGCGGTGGGCGGCTACGATCTG
This sequence comes from Caldilineae bacterium, assembly GCA_003694905.1. Lineage (GTDB taxonomy): Bacteria > Chloroflexota > Anaerolineae > J102 > J102 > J102. The sequence continues at coordinate 2,987 of RFJM01000135.1, read as the reverse complement.
TTGGACGAGACGCTGCAGAACATCAAGGACGGTTCGGTCGACTTCACCATCGGCCAGAACCCCTACGGCCAGGGCTTCCTGACCGCGGCGCTCATCTTCCAGGAACTGGAGCGCGGCTATCCGGCCAGTGATATCGACACCGGTGCCGAGCTGATCGACGCCTCCAACATCGATGCCGTGATGGAACGCGAGGCCCTGTGGAAGGAAGCCGGTAAAGAACTGGGCTTCGAGCTCGAGACGGGCGGCTGATTCTCGTTCCCCATTACAACCTCATCATACTACCAGCTCCGACGGACAGAACCCCATGCACAACGCCACAAGCCGGTACACGCATTGGAATCAGCCAGCCCTCTGCATGCAAGCCGGTGGTTGTGCATGGGGTCTGTTCCCCATACTATACACCAAGCATGATGGAGGCTGAAAACAAGTGACCAACAACGGCCGAAAACCCTTTCTCGAGCTGCGCGGCATCAGCAAACGATTTGGCCACGTACAGGCATTGCAGGATGTCGATTTCGATATCGCCGAAGCCGAAGTCGTGGCCCTGGTCGGTGACAACGGCGCCGGTAAGTCTACCCTCATCAAGGTCATTTCCGGTGCCTACCAGCCCGATGCGGGTGAAATCTTGATCGACGGCAGACCTGTCAACTTCCAGAATCCCAAAGACGCCCTCCAGGCCGGAATTGCCACGGTCTATCAGAACCTCGCCCTGGTTGATCAGCGGGATGTGGTATCCAATATCTTCCTGGGCAGGGAGATGACCCGGGGGCTGGTACTGGACCAGAAAGGCATGGCGGAAGCCACCGGACGAGTGCTCAACGAACTCCGGAGTGACATCCCCTCGGTCCATGTGGAGGTGGGATTGCTCTCCGGTGGTCAGCGGCAGGCCGTGGCCATTGCGCGCGCCATCAACCAGCGAGAAGGGATGCGGTTGATCATCATGGATGAGCCGGTGGCAGCTCTCGGCATCGAGGAAACCCGAAAGGTCTTACGGCTCATCGAGCGGCTGAAGGAACAGGGGTTCGCCGTGATCGTGATCAGCCACAACCTGGAACACGTCTTCTCGGTGGCCGACAGGATTGTCGTGCTGCGGCGGGGGCGCATGGTGGGTGTGCGGGAGAAGAGTGCTACCACCGCCGCCGAAATCGTTCATCTCATTGTCGGTGCGGAACACATCTGAGGCGAGAAAGAATTACCATGAACCAAGACGCAAAAAAGCTCGTCGATTCCAAAGCGGTCGATGCCCTGCTCGACACCCTGGAAGAGGGTGCGGCCGACAAGACCATCATCAGGGCGGGGGGGCGTGCCCTCTGGATGGCGCGCCTGCGCGGGACCAGCACCGTGATTGCAGCCCTGCTTATCTTCGTCGGTCTCTCTCTTGCCACACCCCTTTTTCTCAAGCTCGATAACCTGCTGCTGGTAGCCCGACAGATCTCCATTTTGCAGATCATCGCCGTCGGTATGACCTTCCTTTTCATCTCGCGGGAGATCGACCTTTCGGTGGGCTCAATCTACGGTTTTCTGGCCATCGTGCTGGCCACGCTCATCGCCAAGCAGCACATCAATCCCTGGGTCTCACTGGCAATGGTCGTGGTCCTGGGCGGCATCATCGGCCTGGTCAACGGCGTCATCACCACCCGCTTTGGCATTCCCTCGTTCATCGTGACGCTGGGTGGTCTCAGCATCCTGCGGGGCGGGGCCCTGCTGCTCAGCGGTGGCTGGCCCATTGCCTTGAAACTGGGTGAAGACAGCACCTTTCCCAAGCTTACGGACGGCCGCCTGTTTGGTACGGTTCCGGCGCAGATCTTCTGGATGCTGGGTATCACGATAGTGGCCAGCTTTGTCCTGAGCAAGACGAAATTCGGAGCCCATGTCTACGCGACCGGTGGCAACGAGGAGGCCGCCATCTTGACCGGTATTGCCACGAAACGGGTCAAGACCATCAGCTTCATGCTGACGGGTGCTCTGTGTGGCATTGCGGCCGGCCTGCTGTTGGGCCAGGTGGGCAGCGGCTTCCCCCTGACGGGTCAGGGTTTCGAGCTGGATGTCATTGCGGCCGTGGTCATCGGTGGTACGCCTCTGTGGGGCGGCGCCGGAAGCATTCTCGGCACCTTGCTCGGCGCGGCCATCATCGGCATGATCACCAACGGCCTGGTGCTGCTCGGTGCCAGTGCCTACTTCGAGCCGGTGGCCAAGGGTTCCATCATCGTCCTCGCCGTCCTGGCCGACACCCTCATCCGCCGTCGAGCCCGATGATAGCGCCACACACAGGAGCCACAGCCATGTCTGCCGGCGAACTCGCGTTGCTCCCCTGCACCGGCGCAGCCGGCGATTTCCGCGGTTGGAGGGCGGTATACCTCCGCAACGGCATGCTCACCGTGGTTGCCGTCCCCGATATCGGCGGCCGGCTGATGGCCTTTGACCTGGCCGATTATTCGTACCTGTATGTCGAGCGAGCCCTGCAGGGCAAACTCTTCTCGGCCGAGGAGAACCTCGGCGACGGCTCGCTCGCTGCCTGGAAGAACTACGGCGGCGACAAAACGTGGCCGGCGCCCCAAGGCTGGGACAACGAGCAGCAGTGGCATGGCCCCCCCGACCCGGTCCTGGACACGGGCCGCTATCACCTGCAGGGTCCGGAGATCACGGACGACGTTGCCAGCCTGGAAATGACCAGCCCCCCGGATGCGCGAACCGGCTTGCGTATCGGCCGCCGCGTCACCATCTTTCGCGGCAGCAGCCGTCTTACCCTTGACCTGACCTTTACCAACATCTCCCGGCGTCCCATTCGCTGGAGCATCTGGGATGTCGTGCAGCTACAGGCCGAACAGCAGGCCGAGGATGGCTCACTACTGCCGGACACCACTTGCGTCGTCACCGCGCCCCTCAATCCTCACAGCCGTTTCGAGCGCGGATTCCAGGTGATGTTCGGCGATGAAGACAACCCGCAGTGGCAGGTGGATGAGGCCAACGGCCTGTTCGTAGGCCGC
>RFJM01000134.1 GCA_003694905.1 Caldilineae bacterium | reverse complement strand
GCGCGCCAACGTCCTGGAATTGCCGCGCTACGGCTGCATCAACGTCCATGCCTCGCTCCTTCCGCGCTGGCGCGGCGCTTCTCCTATCAACGCGGCCATTCTGGCGGGCGATCCCATCACGGGGAGCACCATCATGTTGATGGACGAGGGCATGGACACCGGCCCCATCCTGGCCCAGGCCGCCGAGGTCATCCGCCCCGACGACACTGCAGGATCGCTGAGCGATCGGTTGGCGAGGCAGGGTGCCGAGCTGTTGCTTAACGTGTTGCCCTGCTATCTGGCCGGCAAGTTGAAGCCTCGACCCCAGGACCACGAGCACGCCAGCAAGTGCACTTTGCTGAAAAAGGAACACGCCCGCATGGACTGGTCGCGGCCGGCAGCTTTCCTCGAGCGCATGGTACGGGCCTACGACCCCTGGCCCGGCGCCTTCACCACCTGGTCGGGCCAGATGCTCAAGGTGGGGAAGGCGCTTGTGGTCGAGGGAGAGGCTCCGGTCGGCCGGGTAATCGAGCATGAGGGCCGGCCGGCCGTAGGAACGGGTCAGGGCCTGCTCGTGCTCGAGCAGGTGCAACTCGCCGGCAAGAGGATGATGTCGGTCCAGGATTTCTTGCGGGGCCGACCCGATTTCATCGGCGCGTCGCTCGGCACTTGATGGTTCCAGACCATGCCGACCTTCACCGAAGTCCTCCGCAGGCTCTATCACGATCTCGTGGTGCGCCGCTCAACCGTGCGCGTGGTCCCTGCCGAATCCTCCCCCAGGCTGGAGTACCCGCCCGTCTTCATCATCGGTGTTTACCGTTCCGGCACAACCCTGCTCCGCTACATCCTGGACAGCCACCCCCACATCGCCTGCCCGCCCGAGAGCGATTTCCTGGGAGGCCTGGCTGCGTTGCTGGAGCACGAGCCGTACCGGCTGGGCCTGGCACGCATGGGCTTCGACGAGGCGCATGTTCTGGCCCGGCTACGGGAGTTCAGTCTTTACTTCTTTGCCAACTACGCCGCCTCGCAGCAGAAGCCACGTTGGGCCGATAAGTCTCCTAGCTATGTGGACTATCTCAACTTCATCCTACAGCTCTTCCCCGAGGCCCAATTCGTGATGCTCTACCGCCACGGCTTCGACGTGGCCCACTCCTATACCCGCGGGGGCACCTTCATGCGTGACACCCTTGCCGAGTACTGCCGGCCGGGCGAAGACCTGCGTCTGGGAGCAGTGCGCTACTGGCAGGACAAGGTTCGACGTATGCAGCGCTTCCAGGCGGCCGAGCCGGCGCGCTGCTTCTCGCTCCGCTACGAGGATCTCTGCGCCGAACCTGAGGGCTGGCTGCGGCCTCTGTTCGCTTTTCTCGATGAACCCTGGGATGCCAGGGTGCTGGAGTTTTACCGCTTTCCGCATGACAAGGGCCTGGAAGATGGGCGGGTGGCGGCCACGCGCGGCTTCAGCATCAGCCAGGGGCACTATCACGACTGGCCCGAGGAATTACGCCGGGCATGTCTGGCGGTCGCTGCCGACACGCTACAGGCTTTGGGTTATGAGGTGTAGGCAAGCTGCAGATATCCGATGGGTTCGCAAAACTTGGGAAAACGCGGCATAATAGAATAAGTCAGCTACAGCCCTGGCACTCAGGAGACGGCCATGCTAACACATTTGCACATGAAACATTTCAAGTCCTGGCGTGACTCCGGACCCATCCGCCTGGCACCGCTCACGGGGTTTTTTGGCGCGAACAGCTCGGGCAAAACGGCCATCTTGCAGCTGTTGCTTATGCTGAAGCAGACGGTGGAATCTGCCGACCGGGCGCGGGTTCTGCATACGGGCGACGAACGGACGTATGTCGACCTGGGAACCTTCGTAGACATCGTGTTCGGTCACACAGTGCCCGGCAATCTCCAGTTTGAACTGAAATGGCGCCTTCCGACTCCCCTTACGATCCCCGACCCCGAGACGGGAGAGGATCTCTTCACGATTACCGCTTTGGAGTTTGAATCGTCGAATGGCGGCGATGCGAAGAAGATCGCAGTTGAGCGTTTCTCATATTCCTTCAACATAGGCGAGAAACGGTACCGCTTTGGCATGGAAAGAAAAGGAGGGCGATACAGCCTGATTGCCGAGGGTCATGAGTTGAAACGAACACGCGGCCGGCCGCGCCGCGTGCTCCATCCAGTGAAATGCTACGGTTTTCCCGATGAGGTCAATGCACAGTTCGTTAATGCCGGTTTCCTGTCAGACTTGGTGCTGGCTTTCGAGCACCTTTTCCAGAACATCTACTATCTCGGTCCGTTGCGCGAGTACCCGCATCGGAGCTACGTGTGGGCAGGGGAAAGACCGCAGGACGTGGGTATCAGGGGTGAGCTGGCCGTACCTGCTTTGCTGGCGGCAAGAGCACGCGGTCAGCAGGTGAGTCGTGGTAAAGGCAGGAAGAAGCAACATGTCGACGAGCGTGTCGCTGAATGGCTTCACCAACTGGGGCTCATCGAGAGCTTCGAACTCAAACCCGTGGCTGCCGATCGCCGTGACTACGAAGTTCGGGTGAAGCAATCGCCGGGCGCTACCGAGGTGCTGATCACCGACGTGGGTTTTGGTGTCTCGCAAATTCTGCCGGTACTCACCCTTTGTTACTACGCACCTGTTGGCTCAACCCTCATCCTGGAACAGCCCGAAATCCACTTGCATCCGGCGGTTCAGGCCGGATTGGCCGACGTGTTCATCGATGCCATACGGCATCGTAAGATCCAAATCATTCTCGAGAGTCACAGCGAGTACCTGCTGAGACGGTTGCAACGACGAATCGCCGAGGAGAGGCTCTCGGAAAAGGATGTATCCCTCTACTTTGTGGCCAATCCGGATGGAACATCGCGGCTCCAACAACTTGAGATCGACCTACTTGGCAACATTCGCAATTGGCCTGAGGATTTCTTTGGTGACGAGATGGGTGAACTCATCGCCATGACCGAGGCTGCCATGCGACGCTCGGATGATGGAGAAAAGGCCAGGGTATGAGGGTCGTGGTAGATACCAATGTTTCCAAGGTCGCCAACGGCCCAAATGCGTCTCCACAGGCCACAGCGCAGTGTGTGCTTGCCTGTATCCGATACATCGATGAAATCTGTGCAGGCAAACACGTCCTGGTGTTGGACGACGGGTGGCATATCCTGAGTGAGTACATGCAGCAATTGCGCTCGACAGGCCAGCCGGGCGTGGGCGACGGTTTCCTGAAATGGGTGCTGACGAATCAATACAATCCAGTTCATTGTGAGCGGGTGCCCATAAGTTCTCATCCGGAGCGCGGATTCCGTGAGTTCCCCGAAGATCCCAGACTGGAGAACTTCGACAGGTCAGACCGCAAGTTTGTCGCTGTCTCCCGCGCCCATGCGTCACGCCCGCCTATTGTCAATGCGGTGGACACCGATTGGTGGAGTTACCGGACGGTGTTGGAGTCGCACGGTGTGTCGGTCCTTTTCTTGTGTCCGGAGCTAATGCGCTGATGCTCTCCGCCCGAGCAGCACGCGGCTGATGTTATGAACCCACGCGTTCTTCACGTCGCCACCAACGATCGCTCGCTGACGACCTTTCTCATGCCCCATCTGCTGCGGCTGCGGGCTGCCGGGTACGCGGTCGAGGTCGCCTGCCGTCTGGGTGACACGGCGGACCGTTTGGCCGCGGCCGATATCCCGGCACACCACATCCCCTTTGAACGCTCGCCCTTGGCGCTGGCCAATCTCGGCGCCTACCGCAGGCTGTTGGGGGTGATCCGGCAGGGCGGGTATCAGATCGTGCACGGTCACATGCCGGTGGCCGGCGCGCTGGCCCGCCTGGCTGCCCGCCGAGCGGGCGTCCCCTGCATCCTCTACACCGCGCATGGCTTCTACTTCCACGCTCACGGCCCTCGCCTGCAGAATGCCTTGTATTACCTGAGCGAAAGGTTGCTGGCGCGAACAACCACCGGCATCATCACCATCAATGACGAGGATTTCCGCGCCGCTCAGCGGTGGTCGCGGCGCCAGGGACCACCCTACATTTACCGTACGCCGGGCATGGGCATCGACACCGGCGCCTACGGCCGTGATGTGCATCTCCCCACACGGGAGGCCTGGGCCGCGTGCCGCGGCGAACTGGGTCTGACGGCGGATGACGTGGTGGTGGGCACGGTGGGTGCCTGTACCCCGCGCAAGCGGCACGGCGACCTGCTGCGCGCCGCGGCTGTACTGGCCCCTGCCTGCCCACAACTCAAGGTGCTGATCGTTGGTGACGGTGTCTTGCTGGAGCGGGAAAAGGCACTGGCCGGAGAGCTGGACCTGGAGGGGCGTTGCATTTTCACGGGTTTTCGCCGGGACGCGCCGACTCTGTTGAGTTGTATGGACATCTACGTGCAGACATCGCTGATGGAAGGCCTACCGGTCTCGGTGCTGGAAGCGATGGCCAGCAGTCTACCCGTCGTTGCTTCGCGGGTACGCGGGAACAGGGACCTGGTGGAAGCGGGGGTCAACGGCTATCTCTACCCCCCGCGAGACTGGCAGGAGCTGGCACACTTGCTGGAACGCCTGCTGGGCGACGAGGAACTGCGGGCTCGGATGGGAGAGGCCGGTCGGAGCAAGGCCCTGGCCTACGACGTGTCCCAGACGACTGCCGCTACGCTGCGCGTGTACGCGGACGTTCTCGCCCGCATCGGCCTGCAACCACCCGAGGTGGCATCATGAAGCTGAGCTTTGTCCGACGCGTCGGCCGACGCCTGCGGGATATTGACCTGGTCTTCCCGGGCTGGCTCGAAAGGCTGTTGCTGCGGGATGTACCGAACGGCTCGGAGCCCATCCGTCTCCCCATCGTCACGGTAATCGGGCCGCCGCGTGTTGGCTCCACTCTGATGTTTCAGGTGTTGGTATCCCAATATCGGTGTTTTCACTTTGATAACTTTCAGCACAGCTTCCTGCGCTATCCCTATCTGGCCTATCGTTTTTCACGTCGCTTCATCACGCCGCAGACGGGCCGGTTCCGTTCAGATCACGGCTATGTGCCGGGCCTGGGTGGTCTGTCCGAGGGCAATTTCTTCTGGCCCTACTGGTTCGACATGGGGCTGGACGAGGGGCTACCCCGGCCGGATCCTCGCCGGCTACGCCACATCGCGCGTGTGATGAACGCCATCTGGCTGCGCGAAGGACTGCCCATGATCGGCTCGTACAATTCCCATGCCTTCTATCTGGGCGAACTTGCTCGCCGCTTTGAACGCGTCGTGGTAGTGAATATGCGGCGGGATCCGGTGGCCAATGCGGTTTCGCTCCTGCGGGGGCGATTGGTTTTCCGCGGCACCATCGAGCAGTGGTGGTCCAACCGGCCGGCCGAGTGTCTGGCTGCCGGGATCACCGACCCCTATCGGCAGATCGTTTGTCAGATCGCCGGATTCTACCGGGCGGTAAAGGAGCAGCGCCGCTACCTGCCGGACGCGGCCGTCGTGGACGTGCACTACGAAGATCTGTGCCGTGCACCGGCGGAGGTCCTTGACCGCGTGCGGACGGCCTGCGATAATGTGGGCATCGCGTTGCCACAACGAGCGCAGCCGCCCGCGCTTCCCCGTTTCGAAGTGCGCCGCCCGCGACCACACGAACGCGAGCACGCGGAACGCTTCCGTTCACTGTGTGCCGAAATCGACTGGCACGATCTCTGGTCTTGATCTAGGCTCATGCGCAGTCCCCGGCTCAAACGCTGTCTCGATTTACTCGTTGCCGTGCCCTTGTTCCTGCTCACCCTGCCTGTGCTCCTGCTTATTGCCCTGTTGGTGCGCTGGCAGTTGGGCTCGCCCGTCCTCTTCCGCCAGACCCGCCCCGGCCTGCATGCCCGTCCCTTCACCCTGATCAAGTTCCGCACCATGAGCGAGGCGCGTGATGCCCAGGGGCGTCTCCTGCCCGACGCGCAACGGCTCACCGGTCTGGGACGACTGCTCCGGAGCACCAGCCTGGATGAGTTGCCCACCCTGTGGAATGTGATCCGCGGGGATATGAGCCTGGTGGGCCCGCGGCCCTTGCTCATGCGGTATCTGGATCGCTACACCCCGGAACAGGCGCGGCGGCACGAGGTCAAGCCGGGCATTACCGGCTGGGCGCAGGTCAACGGCCGCAACGCCCTCACCTGGGAGCAGAAATTCGAGCTGGATGTGTGGTACGTTGACCACTGGACGCTGGCACTGGATCTTCGTATCCTGCTGATGACCCTCATCAAGGTGCTGCGCCGAGAAGGCATCAGCCAGCCGGGCCAGGCTACAGCTCAGGAGTTCATGGGCCGGACAGGCCCGCAAGGTTGACCGGCACCCGCCATCCCATTCCCATCGGAGATACTCCCGCATGCAAGAGATAGTCATCTACGGCGGCGGCGGCTTTGCCCGCGAGGTGGCGTGGCTGGTGGAGTCATGCAACCGGTCTGAGCCCCGCTATCGCGTGGTATGCTTTGTCGACGACGATGAACGTAAGCAGGGTCGTCGGCTCAACGATATCCCCGTGCTCTCGCTGGCAGAGGCCCGCAGCACCTTTCCCGCCGCGCGGGTGGTCAGCGGCATCGGTTGGCCTGGACCCCGCAAGGCCACCTGCGAGAAGGCGGCCGCGGCCGGCTTCCGCTTCGAAACCATCATCCATCCCGGCGTCGAGCGCTCGCGTTGGATCGAGATCGGTGAGGGGGTCGTGATTTGTGCCGGCTGCATCCTCACCACCAACATCCGGCTGGGCAAACAGGTGCAGATCAATCTGGACTGCACCATCGGCCATGACGTCATCGTTGGCGACTATACCAGCCTGGCGCCGGGCGTCCATGTCTCGGGTTGTGTCCACATCGGGAAGGAGGTGTACATCGGCACCGGAGCCACCATCATCAACGGTACCCAGGAAGCTCCCCTTGTCATCGGGGATGGTGCTATAATAGGCGCCGGCGCCTGCGTGGTGAAGTCCATCCCCCCAGGTGTGACTGCCGTAGGTGTCCCTGCCAAACCTCTGACCCGTTGAGGTCCTCGCCGCGAGCCCTGCCTTGAACGTCCCCCGCCTCTATCTGTCGCCTCCCCACATGTCCGGCCTCGAGCAGCAATTCGTGCAAGAGGCTTTCGATAGCAACTGGGTCGCGCCACTTGGACCGAATGTGGACGCGTTTGAGCGTGAGTTCGGAGAGGTAGTGGGATGCGAGCATGTGCTGGCGGTGAGCTCGGGCACGGCGGCCATTCATCTCGCCCTGATCGAGGCAGGGGTTCGGGCCGGCGATGAGGTCGTGGTCTCTACGCTAACCTTTGCGGCCAGTGCTTTTCCGGTGGTTTACCTGGGCGCACGACCGGTTTTCGTGGATTCCGAGCGCACGTCCTGGAACATGGACCCCGAACTGCTGGCGGAGTTGCTGGCCGAGCGGGCGAGCAGGGGCCGGTTACCCAAAGCCGTTGTCCTGGTGCATCTCTACGGCCAGCCGGCCAATATCGACGCGGTGCTGGAGCTGTGCCGCCGCTACGAGATTCCGCTCATCGAAGATGCCGCCGAGGCGCTAGGGGCAAGTTACAACGGCCGCTCGCCGGGGACTTTCGGCCGGGCCGGAATCTTTTCTTTCAACGGCAACAAGATCATCACCACCTCGGGCGGGGGGATGTTGGTCTCGCCCGATCGCGAGCTGATTGCCCACGCCCGCAAGCTGGCAACCCAGGCACGCGAGCCCGCGCCCCACTACGAACACGTCGAGGTGGGCTACAACTACCGCATGAGCAACATTCTGGCGGGCGTGGGACGGGGGCAGCTGCGGGTCCTGGCGGAGAGAGTACGCAGACGGCGGGCCATCTTCGAGCGCTATCGCGAGCTCCTGGCAGACCTGCCCGGCATTGATTTCATGCCCGAGGCGCCGTGGGGCGGCCACAGCCGCTGGCTGACGGTCATCACCGTGGAGCCAGACGAGTTCGGTTGCGACCGCGAGCAGATCCGCCTTGCCCTGGAGGCTGCCAACATCGACGCGCGGCCGGTGTGGAAGCCCATGCATCTGCAGCCGGTGTTTGCAGAGGGCGAGGTGGTGGGGGGCGCGGTGGCCGAGGATCTGTTTGCCAGGGGCCTGTGTCTGCCTTCGGGCACGGCCATGAGCGAGCAAGACATCCAACGCGTGGCTGAGGTCGTCCGCGCACAGCAGGGAGCGGTGAGATGAACGGCCTGCGCAATCGCTGGTTCGTGATCAGCGACATCGTCCTGCTCATCCTGGCCGTGTATCTCAGCTATGTGCTGCGTCTGGAACGGTTCCTGTTGCTCCCGCAACAGT
>RFJM01000133.1 GCA_003694905.1 Caldilineae bacterium | reverse complement strand
AGCAGACGCCGGGGCTATCCGCGATTTTGTCGCCTACGCGCTTACCCGGTGGCAGGCTCCGCCGCCTGCCTTCTTGGTCCTGTTCGGCGATGGGCATTACGACCCGCTGGGGCACTTGGGCGGCCCTCCTGTCCAGGTACCCGTGTATCTGAGCAATAGCGATCCCTGGCTGGGAGAAGTCGCGGACGAGAACGCGTTTGCGGCGGTGGCGGGCAGTGACATCGTGCCGGATATCATGTCGGGCCGGCTTCCTGTGAACACGTTGACCCAGGCGCAGTCGCTGGTGGACAAGCTTATTGCCTACGACGCTATGTCGCGACAGCAGTCGTGGCAGCGCGATCTGGTGTTGGTGGCGGATGACCCGGACACGGCCGGTGATTTCTATGCCCTGGCCGATGATGTAGCGCGCCAGGTGGACGGCCGGCTGCGGGTGCGCCGGTTCGATTTGCGCCGCGATCCTCCCGACATCGATACCCTGCGCTCGCGCCTGACCGCAGCCTGGAGTGAGGGCGCGTTGGTGGTCAACTACATCGGCCACGGGCAGCCCGACGCCTGGGCTGGGGAACGCATCCTGGTCCGGGAGGATGTGGCGTCGTTGCGCAACTACGCGCGTCCTGCCGTCTTGCTGGCCATGGCCAGCCTCACCGGCGTCTTTTACTGGCCTACCTCTCCCTCGCTGCAGGAAGAGATGTTGCTTTTGCCGGAAGGACGTGGCATCGTAGGCTATGTGGCCAGCACGGGATATGGGCTGGCCACCGGTAATGCCCTGGTTAATCGCGGATTCCTGAGAGCACTGCTGTCGGGGCATAATCCCTATCTGGGGGCCGCTGCTCTCCTGGGACGGCTCGAATTGTTCGGCCAGGGTTACGACTACAGTGAATTCCTGGTCCGGCAGTATGCCCTGTTCGGCGACCCGGCTACACAGATGCCCACTCCTCCCTGGTCTAAGCAGGACTATCTGCCGAGCGTGCAGGCTTCCCTGCCCTAACCGGTTATCCTCTGTTTTTCTCCACCGATTCTCTCACACAAGCGAGGTTGTCATGGCCCATCCCTACGTCGTTCAACTCCGTTTTGCCCGTAGCGCATTCCGCCGCTGTCTGGAAGGCGTCACAGATGAAGAGGCGCGGCGTCGCCTCGAGCCCATGAATTGCATTAGCTGGATTGTCGGTCATTTGGCCAACCAGGAGCACGGATACTGGGTGATCATGGCGCAGGGGCGCAATCTGGCGCCCGGGCTCAACGATCTGGTCGGGTTTGGCAAACCGGCCAGCACCCCGCCCCTGGCCGAGATGTGGGAGGTGTGGCAGCGTGTCACCCAGGCCGCGGATGAATATCTGGAGACGCTGAGCGAGGACGATCTTTCGACTTTTCTGCAATGGCGAGGCAAGCCGGCACGCGAGAATGTGGGTACCCTGTTGTTGCGAAACCTGTATCACTACTGGTTCCACATCGGCGAGGCCCACGCCATCCGCCAGATGTTGGGACACAAGGATCTCCCGCAGTTTGTGGGCGATATGAGTATGGTCGCAAGCCTCTTCACACGTTGACAAGGATCTACCATCGGTGTTAGATTGCCCACTGCATCAGCGCTGCCGACCCGGCAGGCTTTCTCCCCCATGACGACGCACCACCCACCCTTCCACCTGGAGGCAAGATGACGGCCCGTGGCATGCTGCGCGGAGGGCTCTCCGGTGCCCTGTTGACATCGGCCTTTTCGATTCTGGGCATCATTCCTATTTGCGGTTTCGTGGCGTTGCCGTTGCGGTTACTGGCCTGGACTTTCGGCGGCTACGTAGGGGGCCGCATCGCCACACAAGGTGTTAGAAAGGGCAACGGTGTGGTGGCCGGTTTGGGAGCCGGAATCATCACGGGTCTGGCCGACGGGATGGTCAATGTCCTGCTGGCGCCGGTGAGGTTCAAGCTGGCGGGCGACACCATCACCAGCCTGCATCTGTTGCCCGCGGGTGTCATCAATCTCTTTCGAGACATGGGCATCGATCTCTTCGCTCTGGATACCATCGGTGGCAGTGTGTTTTTCGCGGTGCTGCTGTGCGGTGTTGTCTGGATCCTGGCGGCGATGCTGGGCGCGCTGGGAGGTGGCATTGCCCACGCTCTGTCCGAGTAGGGGCAGCGGCCGCCGTGACAGCGCGCCTGCAAAGGGCGATGCATTTCCGGCAAGGTGGAGGCTGAAGGGGTGGAATGGGGGCACAGCGCTGCAAGTCAGGAGGGGATGCCCCCCGGTCGCTCGGGAGATACGATGCGCCCATCCTGTTTGGTCGGCCGACGCCGCGGATGCAGGGCGCTCCCCCGCAACCCCCTTGCAGGTGGACCCTTACCAGCCCAGCGCACCGGCTGCCCCGATTTTGAAACGCAACCCTCCCTCAACCCCGGAATTGACAGCCGCCGACAAACTGTGATACTTAGTTAAAGGATTCATCATTCTTCGGGGCGTTCATGGAGTTGTCGCCTTCTCGTGGAATCGACAATTCCAGCCGAAGGCTCTGAGCAACGTTGTCAGATGCCACACGCGGAGTGCCGGGAAGGCCTCTTCGTTCAAGTTCATCCTTCTGCGCTAGGCCGTCTCTTCGCCTCGGTCTTTGGACTCCATAGCCGCCACATGGTCAGCACGTATGTTTCCGATGACAGACCGTTCCTTGGCAAGATGCAGGATACGACACGGATCTCCGGCATTGCTCCACGGGATCCTGTCCGAAACGTACCGGTGTTGTGCGGTCGTCGGCTCCTGCCGGCTTCCACATATTCAGACGTCTCTATCCGCTCTACACTCATAATTCTCAGGAGGAGATTATGAAACGCACAGTGTTAGCCATCAGCGTTTTGCTGCTGTTGTTGGTCGCGCTCAGCGCCTGTGCTCCGGCAGCACCCCCGGCAGCCCCGGCCGAACAGCCTGCACAGCCGGCCGAGGAAGCAGCAGCCCCTCCCGAGGCGCCCGCCCAACCGGTTGTCCTGCGTTACGCGGACAAGGCGGCCGACCTGGGTACCATGGACCCGCACTTCGCGGCCGCCACGCAGGATCGCAATCTGGTGGACATGGTCTTCAATGCATTGGTGCGATATAAGCCCGGCGATGGCTCCGTGTTCGAGCCCGACCTGGCTGTTGAGCTGCCCGAGCCCGAGCTGGTGGACGGCAAGCAGGTGTGGACCTTTAAGCTGCGGGAGGGTGTGATGTGCCATCCTTCCGAGCAGGTGCCTGCGTATGAGCTGACCTCCGAAGATGTGGTCTTCTCCTTGCAGAAATCGGCCAATCCCGACACGTCCGCCTACGCGGGCGAGTACACGGGCATGACCGTGGAGGCGCTCGACAAGTACACAGTACAGATCACGTTGGAGAACCCCATCTCGCCGGTCCTCTTCTTCCCCAAGGTGGCAGACTACGCGGGCGGGTTCATCATCTGCAAGAAGCCTTACGAGGCCATGGGTGCCGATGCCTTCAAGACGCATCCGGTTGGCACAGGGCCCTTCATGTTCGACAGCTACAGCCCGCAGGAGAAGGTCGTACTCAAGGCCAATCCCGATTACTTCCGCGGTCGGCCCAAGCTGGATGCGGTGGAGTATCGCTTCATGCCCGAGCTGAACAGCCGCGAGCTGGGGTTGAAATCGGGTGAGCTGGACGTGATCAACGGCGCCAACGAAGGCCAATGGGTCGAGCGCATGAGCGGCGAAGAAGGCATCCTCGTGGATGTCTACGGCGTCGGTGAGGTAGCGACCATCCACTTCAACATGACGGTGCCTCCGCTGGACGACGTGCGCGTGCGCAAAGCCATCGCCTACGCGTTGGATCGGGACGAATTCCTGGCTCTCTTCGGCCCGCCGGTGGCGGCCAACGTCTACTCGCAGGTGCCGGCACAATTCCTGCCCGGCGGCCTGACCGAAGAAGAGGTGAAAGAGCTGGGGCTGGACTACGCGGTGGATCGCGAAAAAGCCAAGGAATTGCTGGCCGAGGCCGGCTATCCCGACGGCTTCTCCCTCGAGGTGGTCTCCTCTGAGCGCGAATCTTACCTGAAGCCCTATCAGAGCATGCAGGCTCAGCTCGCCGAGATCGGCATCGACCTCAAGATCAACGTCGTCGATCATCCCAGCATGCATCAGCTCATCCGCCAGGATGTCAACCCCATCGTGGTGTACGTTGCCTGGCGCCCGAATGCCGACGTCTATCTGACCCGGTTCTATCACTCCGATTCCATCGTGGTCACCGGTGCGAAGCCCGACACCAACTTCTCGCACTACACGGGCATCGACGACCTGATCGAGGCTGCGCGCATCGAGCTGGATCCCGAGAAACAGATCCAGATGTGGAAAGAAGCGCAGATCAAGCTGCTGGAGGACATGGTCTCCTACCCGCTGCTGTACATGCAACAGGTCACGGCGCGACGGGACTACGTGGACTACGGGCACGAGCTGAAGTCGGTGCTGGCCCTGTATCCGCAGATCACGGAGAACACCACCATCAACAAGTAACCATGCCAAGGGGGCGGCGGCACCATACCCCGCCCCCTTCCCTTCTGTTCCAATTCACGATTTCGCTCCACCGAGGGTGCCGAGGCTAACCGACGGCCCGCGATAGTTCTTCTCATACTCGCTTGCATTGCCCGGACCCGACCGGCATCCTCGGCGGCGCGCAACCTCACTCAGGAAATCATCTTTCATGACCAGATACATCGCCGCCAGACTCGTTCTTGCCATACCTACCTTTCTCGCCGTCCTCACGCTGGTTTTCTTTGTGGTACGCGTCATTCCCGGTGATCCGGCCGTCGCGGCGTTGGGAGACTACGCCTCGAAGGAAGCGGTGGAAGCACTGCGGGAGCGCATGGGATTGAACGATCCCCTCTATGTGCAGTACTTCCGCTTTCTGGCCGATCTGGCCCGGGGCGATCTGGGGACATCGATGATCACGGGCAAAGAAATCAGCGAACTGGTACGCCAGGTCCTGCCCTACACACTGCAGTTAACCGTGTCGGCAATCATCGTCGGCTCTCTGCTGGGCGTTCCCATCGGCATCTACACGGCGCGGAACGCGAATACCGGCATCGATTATGTCGGCCGTATTCTCTCCCTTTCGGGCCTGTCGGTGCCTGCCTTCTATCTGGGTATCCTGATCATGCTGCTCTTCGCGGTGAAGCTGGAGCTCTTTCCGGCGGTGGGGGGCGGTGATATTCACGATCTCGGGGACAATTTGCGCCATCTGTTCCTGCCCGCGCTGACGTTAGGACTGATTATGACGGCGTCGGTCACACGTCTGACGCGCTCGGCCATGCTCAATGTCTTGCAAGAGGATTTTGTGCGCACGGCCCGTGCCAAAGGGCTCAAGGAACGGGTGGTGGTGATGCGACATGCGCTGCGCGCGGCGCTGGTCCCCATCGTCTCCATCATCGGTATCTGGGCCGCGAATCTGATCGCCGACTCGGTCCTCACCGAAACCGTGTTTGCCCGGCCGGGGCTGGGCAAGATGCTGGTGGGCGCGATCATGCAGCGTGATTACACGGCCCTGCAGTCGGTCATGGTCATCTACACCATGTTTGTGGTGGGCGTGAATCTGATCACCGACATCGTCTATTCCTTTGTTGACCCTCGTATCACACACTGAGGTGACGCACGTGACTGAAGCAACTCAGACCTGGGAAGCTCCCACTATTCAGCTTCGCAGCCAACGCCAGCGGCTGTGGCGCACTTTTGTCAGGAATCGGACCGCGCTACTGGGGTTATTCCTGATGCTGATCGTGGTCTTCACGGCGATTTTTGCCGACGACTGGTTTATCGCCGTGTTCGAGGGGCGCGAAGCTCGTCCTTTGCTGGCCCCTCACGATCCGCTGAAGCAAGACACCCGCAATCGTCTGGCCGCACCCTCGAGCGAGCATCCTATGGGCCTGGATTCCTACGGTCGCGACACACTCTCTCGCGTGATCTACGGTGCGCGCGTCTCTCTGGCGGTGGGCATTGCCTCGGTGTTGATCGGCGGGGTGTTAGGTGCCCTGTTGGGGCTGACGGCCGGCTTCCTGGGGGGCCGGGTAGAGAATATCCTCATGCGCGTCACCGATGTGTTGATGGCGTTCCCCAGTTTGATCATGGGCCTGATGGTGCTGGCCGTGCTGGGGGGCGGCTTGCTCAACATGATCCTGGCCATAGGCATCGTCTTGTCGCCTACCTTTGCGCGGGTCGCCCACGGGACGACCCTGTCGGTCAAACAGAATCAATATGTGGAAGCGGCGCGCAGCTATGGCGCCGGCAATCTCCGCATCGCGATACGTCACATCCTGCCCAACATCACCAGCGAGTTGGTGGTGCTGGCCAGCATCTGGACGGCGACAGCCATCCGCGTGGAAGCCAACCTGAGTTTTATCGGGCTGGGCATCTCGCCTCCGACCCCGGCCTGGGGCTCCATGATCCGTGATGGCACCCAGCATCTTTTCAACGCGCCCTGGGTTTCCCTCTTCCCCGGTCTGGCCATTCTCATCACGGTGTTGGCCTTCAATCTGCTGGGCGACGGGCTGCGGGACATCCTGGATCCGAGGATGCAGCAATGAGCGCGGCCGACCGGTCGGTTCGCTTCCTTTACCTTACCCAGGAAGAGGTCATCGCCTGCGGTGGGCTGGATATGGAGCAGACCCTGGCCGCGGTGGAGAAGGTGTTTCGCCTGCTGGATGAAGGGGAGTGCATCGAGCCGCAGGCGCCCATCATCCACTGGAACGGTATCCATCGACGGCGTATCAGCATGCATCCCGCCTACATCGGCGGCGATGTACAGGTGGCCGGCATCAAGTGGATTCCCAGCAATCCGGAGAACCCTATCAAGCGCAATATGCCCCGGTCGAATGCTCTCACGATTCTCAGCGACCCGGAGACGGGCTTCCCCCTGGCGGTGATGGACGGCACGGCCATCAGTGCCATGCGCACGGGGGCCGTGGTGGGGGTGGGGGCCAGGTATCTGGCCAGGGAGGACGCGCGGGTGGCAGGGCTCATCGGTGCGGGGGTAATCCAGCGAACGCAGTTGATGGCCCTACACGCGGTGCTTCCCTCCCTGGAACGGGTGCAGCTCTACGATATGGCGCCGGACAAAGCCAGGGCCTTTGCCGAGGAAATGGGGGCACAACTGGGCCTGGACATCGAGCCGGTGGATAGCGCTCGCGCCGCGGTTGAGGGTGCCGATGTGGTGGCTCCGGCCACCAATGTTGGGCCGGAAGACCGCTACATCCGGCCGGAGTGGATCAAAGAGGGCGCGTATCTGGCCAATGTTTCGGTCAATGACTATACCATTGCCGCGGTGCAGGCCTGTGACCGGGTGGTCGTGGACAACCGCAAGCAGCTTACGGTGCCTACGGCCATCCTCACAGACATGGTCGAGGAGGGACTGATCCGGCCGGAGGAGATCACCGAGTTGGGGGCCATCATCACAGGCAGAGAGCCGGGCCGCCGCTCACCTCGGGAGCGGATCTTCTTCAGTCCTCTGGGCATGGGTATCGAAGATCTGATCAACGCGCATCGGGTGTATTTGGAAGCCCGGCGCCGCGGTATCGGCCGGGAACTGGAGCTATGGCACGAGCCGGTTTGGACCTGACGGACTGCGGTGCGGGTGTGGCAAGAGGGCAACGGGCCCCAAACGGCAGCTTTGCCGGTCCGAGCCGGGACGCGGTCTTCTTGCCTCGCGTGACCGCAGTCGTATCCGAATCTTCAAACTACTGAATCTCAAAGGAGTACCAGGATGTCGGCGAGAGAGGAAGATGTTCTGATCATCGGTGGCGGCGTAATCGGCGTGTGCGCCGCCTACTATCTGGCCGAAGCGGGCCGCTCGGTCACTCTGCTGGAAAGGGGTGAACTCTGCAGCGGCAGCTCGTACGGCAACGCGGGTCTGGTCGCGGTGGACCATGCCATTCCTACGGCAGCACCGGGTGCGCTGAGCCAGGGCCTGCGCTGGATGCTGGATCCGGGCAGCCCTTTCTACATCAAGCCCAGGTTGGAGCCCGACCTGGTGCGCTGGCTGTGGCGGTTCCGTGCGGCCTGCCGGGAGGCACCCATGCGCCGGGCCATTCCCCTGCTGCTGGAACTGGGGCGATCTAGCCTGGCGCTGTACCAGACCCTGCACCGGCAACACAAGCTGGATGACGGTTTCCGGCATGAGGGACGGCTGATCCTCTTCCGCAGCGAGCAGGGCATGGCCCACGGTCGCGAGGAGCTGGCCCTGTTGGGCGAGTACGGCGTGCAGGGAGAGTTGTTGGGGACGGAGGAGGTGAAGGCGCGCATGCCGCTCGTGCAGGATGACATCGTGGGCGGCATTTACTTCCGGGGCTATGCCCATCTGGAACCGGCTGCGTTCGTGCGTGAGCTGGGACGCGTCCTGGAGATGAAGGGGGTCGGCATTCGCAGGGGGGTGGAGGTGTTGGATTTCGAGACGGCCGGCCCGCGCATCGAACGGGTGGTGACCACGCGGGGGGTGTTACACCCGCGTGAGGTGGTGCTGGCCGCGGGGGTGTGGTCGGCGCCGCTGGCCCGACGCCTGGGGCTGTATCTGCCCATCCAGGCTGCCAAGGGGTATAGCATCACGGCCCGGCGACCGGACGCTATGCCCGAGTTGCCTCTCTCGCTGGGCGAGGCGAAAGTAGCCGTTACACCTATGGCGGGTTATCTGCGTTTCAGCAGCACACTGGAGCTGAACGGCTTCGATATGTCCATCAATGCGCGGCGAGTGGAAGCCACGCGGCGCGCGCTCAGGACTTATCTGGCCGGCATGGAGGGCCTGGAGGAGCTGGAGCTGTGGCGCGGGCTGCGGCCCATGACACCCGACAGCCTGCCCATCATCGGACGCAGTGAGATGTACACCAATCTCGTCGTGGCCACGGGCCACGGGATGCTGGGAGTGACCCAGGGGCCCATCACGGGCAAACTGGTGGCGGATCTGGTTTCCGATGCCACGCCCGCGTTGGACCCGACGCCTTTCCGCATCGAGCGTTTTTCCTGAGCGCAAGCCATGAAGATCACCAAAGCCCAGATCTATCTGATGGATGTGCAAGGCCGGCATCCGGTATTGGTGCGGCTTCTGACCGACGAGGGGATCGCCGGGGTGGGGGATGCGGCCATCGCCTACGGGCTGGGGGCCACGGCCGCGGCCGGGATGATCAAGGACCTGGTCGAGGGGATCGTGCTGGGGCAGGATCCGTTTCGCATCGACGCCCTATGGCATGAGATGTATGACCATTCTTTCTGGGCCAAGGGAGGCGGACCTATTGTCTTTGCGGGTATGGCCGCCATCGAGCAGGCTCTGTGGGACATTAAGGGCAAGGCCCTGCGCGTGCCGGTATATGAGATGTTGGGGGGTGCATTCCGCGACAAGGTGTGGGTGTATGCCAATGGCTGGTCTTTCCGCTGCTTCACTCCCGACGAATTTGCCCGCGCTGCAGAGAAGGTGGTGGCCGACGGTTACACCGCGCTCAAGCTGTATCCCCTGGCCATGCCCGAGACCGCGGATGGACACGGCCGCCTCCGCCATGTGTCGCTACGGCACATCGACCGGGAACATGAGGATCTGGCGGTGGCCCGCGTGAAGGCGGTGCGCGAGGCCGTGGGGCCGGACGTGGAGGTGTTGGTGGATGTGAGCGCGGAGCTTACGACCGACGCGGTGATCCGTTTGGGCAGGCGGCTGGAGGAGTTCGATCTGTTTTTCCTCGAGGAACCGGTGGACCCCTTCGATTTCGAAGCCATGAAGAAGGTGTCGGAGCGGGTGGATATTCCCATCGCGGCCGGGGAGCGCCTCTACACGCGATATGGGTTTCGGCGGCTATTGGAGATGCACGCGGTGGATATCGTGCAGCCTGATATCGGCAACACGGGGGGTATCTTGGAGACGCGCTTCATCGCAGCCATGGCCGAGGCCTACAATATGAAGGTGCAGCCTCACAATACGAGTGTGACGCCGGTATCGACGGCCGCGGCCCTGCAACTGAGCGCCTGTATCCCCAATCTGAGTATTCTCGAGATCTATCCCTATCGACCGGCCGAACATTATGCTTTCGTGGACCGGGCGCCGGAATTGGAACGGGAGGGAAGCCATCTACCCGTGCCGCAACGGCCGGGGCTGGGTGTCGAGCTTCTTCTGGAGAGGGTCGCGGCTTTCCTCTGGGCGGAATGTGCGTTATGATTTGATTCTACCCCTCCTCCACACATCCCAGCATCGTTCGAGAGGTTTGGCATGACCAAGAGAGTCGAGATCCTCTGGTTGAGTCAGGAAGATGTCGTTGCTGCCGGTGGTCTGGACATCAAGGCCGCGGTGGCCGATGTCGAGGAAGTCTTTCGTCTGCACGGGACGGGGGATTATGTACTTCCCGCGAAGATCGTGTTGCATTGGGAGGCCGCGCCGCCGGGAGAGCAGGCCAATCATATCAACATCATGCCGGGCTATCTCGGCGGGCGTTATCAGGTGGTTGGTCTGAAGGACATCGCCAGTTTTCCTCGCAATCCCTATCAGAACGGATTGCCGCGGGCTTCGGCACTCACGATCCTGCATAGCGTAGAGACCGGTTTGCCTCTGTGTGTGATGGACGGGACGTTGATCAGTGCGGTGCGTACGGGCGCGGCCACGGCGGTAGGGGCTAAGTATCTGGCCGGCGAGAATGTGACGCGGGTGGGGGTCATCGGAGCGGGGGTTCAGGCTCGCACGCAGTTGATGGCAGTGAAGGCGGTGCGCCCGCGCATCCGCGAGGGTATGGTCTACGACCTGCATCGCGAGCGTGCCGAAGCTTTTGCCACGGAAATGCGCCAGCGTCTGGCCATCCAGCTGGAGGTGGCGGACGATGCCGAGAGTGTGGTGCGTCAGGCCGAGATCCTGGTGACCGCCACCACCACGACCCGGCCTATCGTGGAGGACGGCTGGCTGCAACCGGGCAGCTTCTACGCCCACGTGTCGGGGTATGAGTGTACGTTCGATGTGCTGAGACATGCCCACAAGGTGGTGGTGGACGACTGGGAGCAGGTGAAACACCGCATGTATTCGACGGTGGCGTTGATGTGGAGGGCAGGTGAGTTCCGGGACGAGCATCTCTACGCCGAGCTGGGCGAGATCGTGGCCGGGCACAAGGTCGGCCGAACCAGCGAGGAGGAGATCATCGTTTTCAGCCCCATCGGCATGGGTTTGCACGATCTGGCCGTAGCACGGCGCATCTACCACACGGCGCGACACCGAGGGCTGGGCCAACGCGTGACGCTGTGGGAATCGCCTCTGTGGATGTAGCGGGACGGGTGCGTTCCCGGACCTTTGTACAGGCGGTATGTTGTCCCCGCAAAACCCAGGGTGAAGATGGCCCGGGCAGGAGAGTAGGGCTTTCCGCGGCGCTCGGCCCCGCGCATTTCGGGATCTCGCGCTCAAGGGCTACAATGGGAATACCTGCAGGCGTAGACATCACTGCATCCGCGCGACCACAACCGAGCATTCAACCATCGCACAGGACCATTCTTGAACCCGAACCACCGCCAGTTTCAACCATCCTTCATCGAATTCGTGGCCCTGGTCTCCATGCTCATGGCGTTGACCGCGCTGTCCATCGACGCCATGCTGCCCGCGCTGGGGCAGATCGCGGCCGATCTGCATGTACAGGCTGCCAACGACCGCCAGCTTGTGGTCTCCATGATCTTCCTGGGGCTGGCTACGGGCCAGGTGTTGTTCGGGCCTCTCTCGGACAGCACGGGACGCAAACCGGCCATCTATGCGGGTCTCGGTCTGTATGTGCTCGGCTCTTTGCTGGCTATGGCGGCACCGGCCTTTTCCCTCTTGCTCGTCGGCCGTCTTCTGCAGGGCATGGGGGTGTCCTCTCCCCGCGCCGTGACTCTGGCGTTGGTACGGGATCGGTACGAAGGCCGGGCCATGGCGCGGGTCATGTCTTTCGTGATGACGGTCTTCATCCTGGTGCCTATGCTGGCACCCACGGTTGGCCAGGTGGTGCTGCTGGTTGCGGGCTGGCGGGCCATCTTCGGCGTCTTTGTGCTGCTCGCCCTGATCCTCCTGGTCTGGTTGGGGTTGCGCCAGCCGGAAACCTTGCCGGCAGAGAGACGCATCCCGTTCGGCGGGCGCCGAATCCTGAGCGCGGTGACGGAGATCCTGCGCAACCGGGTGGCCCTGGGCTACACGGTGACGGCCGGGCTGGTCAGCGGTGCCTTCATCGGCTATCTGAATTCGGCCCAACAGATCTTTCAGGAGCAGTACGCGCTGGGAGAGTTGTTCCCCCTCGTCTTTGCGGTTGTGGCCTCGTCGGTGGGGCTGGCATCGTTGCTTAATGCGCGGCTGGTGATGCGGTTCGGCATGCGGCTGCTGGTGAGGCGCTCCTTGCTGGCCATCGTGGTGCTGGCGCTGGTCGCCCTGGCCGTTGCCCTGGCTACGGGCATTTATCTGCCCCTGCCTTTGTTCATGGCCTATCTCATGCTCTCTTTCTTCTGCGTGGGAATCCTTTTCGGCAACATGAACGCCCTGGCCATGGAGCCCCTGGGGCACATCGCGGGCATCGGCGCGGCCGTGGTCGGCTCTCTATCTACCTTCATGTCTACGCTGTTGGGCACGCTGGTCGGGCAGAGTTACAACGGTACTGTGCTGCCCCTGGTCCTCGGTCTTCTCGTCCTGGCGGGACTGTCGCTGTTGGTAGTGCGGTGGGCGGAAGCGGATTAGCGACTTGGGCAGTGCTCAGAGGCCCCGTCCCAGTCGCCTGAGGTCGCCACGGGCCGGGGAAACCGGCCTGAAGAGGATGGCGAAGCGAAACTCGCCGGGCATGATCCGGTACTGGGGAAGTGTCATGGGACCACAAGCATGGCCTCCCAACCCGCGCTGCATCAGATCGAGCGTCCAGTAGACTTCGTCCCTGCGCTTCAGTTCGTTGGTATGATGGGCGGCGTAAAGATCGGCCGGGGTGAAATGAGCGACACCGGTCTCCAGCAGAGGCCGGCACACCGCGAGCAAGCCCATCCCTGCCTCGTTGGTAAGGGCGGCCCAGCGCACATCGGTCTTGTTGCCGTTTTCCTGGGGCATGATGTAAGGGACGTACTGCTCGTCAACAGTACCACGATAGAGGCCCACGGCCGCGCCGACCTTGCGATCTACATATGTTTCCCCGGGTCCCCGGCCCAGCCAGGTAAAGTGCTCGAATCCCGGAGGCAGGGAGAGGATCACGCCCACGCGCGGAAGGGGCGGTAATCCCTCGTCACACCGGATCCGGTGCTCGCTGTGGATGTCGCCACTGGGGTAGACGATGTAGGTCGTGTCATGCACAAAGCCGAGGGTCACGTCCGCGGCGCTGAGGCGATGGCTGGTGGAAACCCGAACTCGACCGTCGTCTTCCCGGTGCCACTCGAAAGCCTGAAGTTCCGCCTGCAGGCGATCCAGACCGTATTTGAGCCATTGTCCCAGCACTTTGCGCTCATCCCCGGCGTTCCACTTGAAGCCGTCGTTGTCGATGGGTGCCCGCCACACGTTGAGGATGGGGCCGCTTTCGATCAAGTCGGTGCCTTCGTAGCGTAAGGTGTCCAGTCTGCCGCAGTCCTTGGCGAAGCGGATTTCGAGCGAGTCGGTGACCAGGGTCAGATTCGCCGGACCGTCTTGCGCGGCCGGAGTGGTCTTTTCCCTTTTCCACTGCCCCCACGCAGGGGCCGGCACCCGGACGGGCAACTGGAATTGTTCCCAGCCGACGACATGGCCGGCATCCGCCCAGGCTGTGGCCTGCCGCAACGCGAAGCGGATGTTCAGAAAGGCTTCGGCGCCGGGGAAGAGAACCGGTGTTGCAAAAGGTAGGTTGATGCGCGTGGCCCCTCCCGGAGCAGTATCCAGCGGCGGAAGCATGCCCTTCTGTTGGACTTGGCCGTCTACCTCCACCTCCCAGGTGATGTCGAGATGCTCGAGGGTAGAGAAGTCGTGTTTGTTGACGATCTCGACTTCGCCGCGGATGAGGTCGACCACCCGTACATCCACCGGTTGGATCAGTTTCTTGTATTCGAGCAGGGCAGGATGAGGCGTACGGTCGGGAAACACCAGGCCGTTGATACAGAAATTGCGATCGTTGATCTCATCGCCGAAGTCGCCGCCATAGCCCCAATAGGCGCGGCCGTTTTCGTCGACTTTCTGTATCCCCTGATCGACCCAGTCCCAGATGAATCCCCCCTGCAGAGCCGGATAGCGCTCGATGGCTTCCCAGTATTCCCGCAGGTTGCCGCAGGCATTGCCCATGGAATGGGAGTACTCGCACATGATAAGGGGACGTGTCATGGCCGGGTTCTCGGCATAGGCCACGATGTCGGCGATCTCGGGATACATGGGGCAGCACAGATCGGTGGCCAGGTGTCCCCGGTCCCAATGCTGCAGACCACCGCTGATGGCGCCTTCGTAATGGATGATGCGGTCGGGATCGTAGCCTCGGATCCAACCGGCCATGGCGTCGTGCGCAGGTCCGTAGCCGCTTTCGTTACCCAGGGACCAGACGATCACCGAGGGGTGATTCTTGTCGCGCTCGACCATGCGCACGCAGCGCTCCATGAAAGCGTGGAGCCACTCCGGCTGATTGCAAAGCACGTTGTAGAAGGCATGGCTCTCGATGTTGGCCTCGTCCCACACGTAGAGACCGAATTCGTCACACAGGTCGTAGAACCGCGGGTCGTTGGGGTAGTGCGACGTGCGCACAGCATTGATGTTGTGCTGTTTCATCAACCGTACATCTTGCAGCATGGTTTCAAAGGGCACGGCTTTGCCGAAACGATCGTGGTGGTCATGACGGTTGACACCCTTGATGAGCACCGGTCGCCCGTTGATCAGGAGCTGACGCTCCGCGATCTCGACTTTGCGGAAGCCGATGCGGTGCGCCGAATACTGAACCGGCTCACCCGTCGTGTCGCGCAGCACCACGAGCAGGGTGTAGAGATAAGGGTGTTCATGGTCCCACAGGTACGGTCGGTCCACGCGAGCGGTGAGGGTTGCATGCAATACCTGCCAGGGGTCGGGCGTGACGGTGCTCCGGCAGGGTTGGGGCCAGACGGGCTGTGAGGCTGCGTCGTAGAGTTGCATCTCCACCCGGTAGCCCTCGGCCTTTTCCGGCGGGCCGCCGAGCCTGCACGTCATCGAGAGGGTGGCATCTTGCAGGTCGTCATGCAGCACGGGCCGGGCGAAGACATCCCAGAGGTGGACCTCTGGCAGGGCATAGAGATGGACGTCACGGTAGATACCGGCCATGTGCCAGTGATCTTGATCTTCCAGATAGGTGCCATCACACCAGCGCATGACCTGAGCGGCCACGAGGTTGGAGCCGGGTTGCACGTACTCGCTGATATCGAATTCCGCGGGCAGGCGGGAACCCTGACTGTATCCCACCTTCTCGCCGTTGACCCAGAGGTAGAAAGCCGATTCCACACCGCCGAAGCTGATGACGATCCTGCGACCGCGCCAGCGCTCGGGCAGGGTGAACGTGCGGCGATAGAGACCGGTGGGGTTGTCATCCTGGGGCACGACAGGGGGCGTGGTGGGGATGGGCATCTTGACGTTGGTGTAGATGGGCTTGTCGTAGCCATACATGGTCCAGCAGCCGGGCACCGGTATGGTGTCCCAGTCACTGACATCGTACCGCGGCTGCCAGAAGCCGTTGGGCACGGCCTCGGGATGCGCTACCAAGCGAAAGTGCCAGTCTCCGTTCAGACTAAGCACCCAGGGGGAGGTCAGGGGATCGCGTTTCAGAGCGGACTGGAGGTCTGCGTAGGGGAAATCGGTGGCGCGAGCAGGTAGCTTGTTGATGCCCACGACCAGGGGGTTTTCCCAGTCGTTGCGATGCATGGTGCGAGTCCTTGTGTCTGATGGGAGTAGGGTTTGGAAGAACCGGAAAGTTGGCGGCAGCCGGTGTGTGGCGTTATCGCGTCTGCCCGACCGATGAGGCTAAAGGTCTTCGCCATGTTAGTCGTCTTCCGCGGCTCCGTCAACCTGTCGTAGGGTACGGGGAGGGCTTTTCAGTTTTCTAATATTGAGGGTGAGGAGTAGAATATAGAGGAAAACAAGCGAGCAAAGGAGGTGATGGATATGAGCATTTT
>RFJM01000132.1 GCA_003694905.1 Caldilineae bacterium | reverse complement strand
GTGCGTGGTTGTGCGCTTGGCTTTGGCCGCGGCTTTTCCGGGGGCGCTGCCCCCGGCCGCCCCCAAACAAATTGAAATGCACCCCCTGCCGACTCGATGACTTGACAGGGACCCGGTATCCCTGCATGATGATAATCATGAGCCGGGGTCTGCCTGTTCCTGGTTCACCGGCACAGGGCCCGCCCGCATCTCGTGGCCGGCGGGTCTATGTGGGCTGCGCGGGGTGGAGTATTCCCAAGAGCCTGTCGGCATCCTTTCCTGCGGAGGGCAGCCATCTACAGCGCTACGCCGCGCGGTTGTCTGCTGTCGAGATCAACTCCTCCTTCTACCGCCTACACCGGCCTCAGACCTATGCCCGCTGGGCTGCCACCACGCCACCGGACTTTCGCTTTGCCGTGAAAATGCCGCGGGCGATTACCCATTACGGTCGCCTGCAAGACCTCACGGTGCTGCCCGAATTTCTGGCCGGGCCGCGGGAGTTGAGCGAAAAACTGGGGCCATTGCTGGTCCAGTTGCCGCCGAGCCTTGTTTTCGCACGGGACGTGGCCGAGCGGTTCTTCACGGCGCTGCGGGAGCAATTCGCAGGTCGGATTGCATGTGAGCCTCGGCATGCGAGCTGGTTTGGCACCGAAGCCGAAATCCTCTTGCGGCGCTTTCGCGTGGCCCGTGTGGCCGCCGACCCGCCGCCCGTGCCACAGGCGGCAGTGCCGGGCGGCTGGGAAGAATGGACCTACTATCGCCTCCACGGTTCCCCGCGCCTCTACTATTCGAGCTATGCGGATGAGGCTTTGGAGAGCCTTGCCCGGCGACTGCAGCAGGACGCGAAAGACAAGAGCGAGGTCTGGTGCATCTTCAACAATACGGCCGCAGGTGCCGCACATGAAAACGCGTTGAGCTTGCTGGCGAGGCTCGAACGACAGGACAGGGATTAGCCTGAGAATAAGATCCGAGTTTTCTCACCCGGCCGCAGGCCCTTTCAAGAGCTGGACCAGGGCTTCCGGGCCTGGCGGCGGTGGTGTCAGGGCAATGGAGAGCCGACGCATACGTCAGCCATTTCAAGCTCAACCTTAACCCGCCTCCATTGTCCATACTGGGGACTGACTTTCAGTCAGCAGCCGTGACCCGCTGAAAGTCGGACCGCGTAGACTGCGCCGGGCCTCGGCCTGTGTCGGCCAGCTCGCGGATGCTCTCCCAAATTCTTCTTTCCACCTGCGCCCTTCTTCTGGTATCCTTCTGCCATCCTCGTTCTTATGCTTTGTCCATCGTCCATACTCCCCCGGCGATATCTGCTCTCATGAACGCATTCAACCCGTCCGAACATCCCCACCGACGCTACAATCCCCTTACCGGTGAATGGGTACTCGTCTCACCCCACCGTACCAAAAGGCCGTGGCAGGGTCAGGTTGAGAAAACTCCCGCGGAGCAACGCCCGGCCTACGACCCCAGCTGCTACCTTTGTCCCGGCAACGTGCGCGCAGGGGGGCACCGCAATCCTCCCTACGAGACGACCTTTGTCTTCACCAACGACTTCGCTGCCCTGCTTCCCGAGACGCCCGTTGCGCCCGCGGCCACACACCCCCTCATGCGCAGCGAAGGCGTGCCGGGAACATGCCGCGTCATCTGCTTTTCGCCCAGACACGATCTGACATTGCCCGAGATGACCCTGGCCGATATCGCGCGGGTTGTAGATGTGTGGGCGGAGCAGGTGGCAGAGCTGGGCCAGATCTATCGATGGGTTCAGGTCTTCGAAAACAAGGGCGCCATCATGGGCTGCTCGAACCCCCATCCCCACGGGCAGGTGTGGGCCGGCAGTGCTCTGCCTACCGAGGCTGCCAAAGAAGATCGCCGGCAGGCCGACTATCATCGGGATCAGGGCCGGCCCATGTTGCTCGACTACGCCCATCTGGAACTGGAAGCGGAGGAGCGGGTGGTCGTCGGCAACAACCATTGGCTGGCCGTGGTGCCGTACTGGGCCTTCTGGCCCTTCGAGACGCTGCTGCTCCCGCGGCGGCATGTACGGCACCTGCCCGAGCTCACCCCAGAGGAACGCGTGGCCCTGGCCGACATCCTGAAACGGCTTCTGACACGCTACGACAACCTGTTCGAGGTCTCCTTCCCCTATTCCATGGGCTGGCACGGCGCACCCACCGGTCCCCAGGCCGACCCGGCTCCGCATTGGCAGCTACACGCCCACTTCTATCCGCCACTGCTCCGCTCGGCCACGGTCAAGAAATTTCGCGTCGGCTACGAGATGCTGGCCGAACCGCAGCGCGATCTCACGCCCGAGCAGGCCGCGGCCCGTTTGCGCGCCCTTTCCGAGGTGCATTTCAAGGAGCGCGGGCCAGACGGCTAGAGGAGATCGGGCGCGTTCCATCTCGGGGGCGGTCTCCCGCCATCCATAAGTCTACCGCCTGACCTGACCCTGGTATGCGCAAGCACTCAGGAGGGTGGCGGGCGAATCATGGAATCGCCCGCACATGCACTGTCCAACCCGACCAGACAGCCGTCTGGTGTGCCTGCCTGGCGGACAGCTTTCCGGCACGCTGAAATACGCCCCAAGAAGTGCCGGCTCTTGCGGAAAACTAACGTTTCTACAACGCCGCGCAAATCTTCGCGTGTAAGAATGAAGCTGTAAACAAGCACGCGCAGATCCGCGCCGGGTCGCGCGCGAGACCATTCCTTTTCCCGTATCTGGAACATGTTCGTCCAGATCTCGCAGACAGGAGGTTCTGACCATGACCAAACTGGTTAGGTATGATCCTGTTTACGATCTGACGAGACCCTTCGAACTGTTCGAAGAACTGTGGCATGACCTGAGGACGCCGTTCTGGCCCGGCCGCTGGTTTGGCGAGTGGATGCCCGAGTTTGATTGGGCTGTTGGCGACAACCTGGCGGTGGATGTCTTTGAGCGGAATGATGCCATCGTGGTCCAGGCCACGTTGCCCGGCGTCTCTCACGACGATATCGAGATCATCGAGCGAGACGGACTGCTGACCATTCGGGCCGAGGCCCGGGAAGAGAAAGAGTATGAGGATCGCGGTTGGCTGCGACGGGAGCGCCGCTACGGTGCCTGGCAACGCACGCTGCGGTTGCCCGTCGACGTGAAAGCGGACAAGGCCAAGGCCACACTCGAGAACGGCGTTCTCACCATTGAACTGCCCAAAGCCAGGGCCGGCGAGAAGCTGGTCAATCGCATCAAGGTCAGCCTGCCACAGCCCAAGATCAAGCTGCCCAAGCTCGGCAGGAAAGAGAAGAAGGTCAAGGTCAAGGAAGCAGCCTGATTTCGGGACAAGGGTCTCGGCCGAGAGGCAGCGGTGCGTCCCAGCGCCGCTGCCTTTTTTGTGTGCCATGACCGTATTCGTTTTTCCGAGAGACGGTTGTGCCGCCACCGGCGTGGGGAAGTACGCTCGCGCGGAGGGCCATGCGCCGCGGAC
The DNA here is from genome assembly GCA_003694905.1 of Caldilineae bacterium. Lineage (GTDB taxonomy): Bacteria > Chloroflexota > Anaerolineae > J102 > J102 > J102. The sequence continues at coordinate 1,940 of RFJM01000132.1, read as the reverse complement.
CGCTGCCAACGCTTCGAGAATGGCGGCCAAGGACCGGCCTCCCATCTCCGGACTTGACGGCCGCAGCGCGGCTCGCAACAACCCCGGCTGCCTCAATGGTAGGCGGGCAGTAAGTCGCCGTGAGCTTCGATCAGCTCATCCACCAGCCGCCATATCTGCTCCAGATCCAGTTCGGCAGCCGTGTGCGGGTCCAGCATCGCTGCATGATAGATGTGCTCGCGTCGTCCTGTCAGAGCTGCTTCCACCGTCAGTTCCTGCACGTTGATGTTGGTGCGCATCAGTGCTGCGAGGTGGGGCGGCAGTTTGCCGATGCGGGTGGGCTGGATACCGTTCCGGTCTACCAGGCACGGGACTTCCACACAGCAGCCGTAGGGTAGATTGTCGATGAGACCTTCGTTCAGCACGTTGCCGTAGATCACCCGGGGCTGCCCCGTCTCCATGCTGTGAATGATCAGCGATCCGTACTCATTGCTGCGCGTCACCGTCAGCTCCACATCTCCTTTCTCGAACAGGGCCTTCTGATACTCCCATAGGTTCTGTTGCATTTCGCACCGGCGCAGATACTCGTCCAGGGGGATACCGTACTTATCGATGAGATCAGGCCGGTCCCGTTTGATGAACCAGGGGACATACTCACTGAAATGCTCGCTGGATTCGGTCACGAAGTAACCGGTGCGCCGCAGCACCTCGTAGCGAACGTGGTCCGGCAGGTTGTTGAAACGCGTTCCGTAGGTCCCGGCACGGCCCACTTCCCGCAGCCGTGGATAGAGGTCCTCGCCGTTGTGCTCCAGTCGCAGATAGAAGGCCATGTGGTTGATCCCCGCGCACAGATAGCTTATCTCCTCGTAGGGAATGCCCAGATCTGATGCCAGAGCCTGAGCCGTGCCCTGCACACTGTGGCATAGGCCCACCGAGCGGATCGAGCTGACCCTGCCAACTGCCCAGCACAGCATGGCCATAGGATTGACATAGTTGAGCAGTGTGGCTTCCGGGCATAGCTCTTCCATGTCATGGACCATCTCCAGCAGCACGGGAATGGTGCGCAGACCGCGCATGATGCCGCCGATGCCCAGCGTGTCGGCAATGGTCTGCCGCAGTCCGTATTTGCGCGGGATTTCGAAATCGGTGACCGTGGCGGGTCGGTAGCCCCCTACCTGAAACATCGTCAGCACATAGTTTGCCCCTGCCAGGGCGGCGCGACGGTCGGTGGTTGCAAGGAGGGTGGGGGAGGCATCCAGCGCCCGGGCGACCTTGGCTGCAACCAACTCCGTGGTTCGCAGCCGCTCGGCATCGATGTCATGCAGGACAATCGTCGCGTCCGAGAGCTCAGGGAAACTGAGGATATCTCCGATCAGATTCTTGGCGAAGACGGTGCTGCCCGCACCGATGAATACGATCCTGGTCATGATTGCGGTAGGGATGAGCGAAAGCGGGGGATCAATGCAATGGTTGGGATACGTATCAGTCCAAAACGATTACACCGCGAGCGATTTCGCCGCCGAGCATGTCGGCGTAAGCCTGGTTGATCTCCTCCAGCGTGTAGCGCTTGGAGATCAGCCGCTCCAGCGCCAGCCGTCCGCGGCGATAGAGATCCAGATAGAGGGGAAAATCGCGAGCGGTGTTCGCCGTGCCGTAATACGAGCCTGTGACCGTTTTTTCCTGGCGGGTAATAATGGCGCCGGGCAGATTCGTGCTGCTACCCATCGGTGCCACCCCCACCAGCGTCAATACTCCGCCCGGACGTGTGGCCTCCAGGCATTGCTCCTGCACGGCCGGGATGCCGATGGCCTCGAAGACATAGTCGGCCCCGCGGCCCTGGGTGCGCCGCCGGATCTCGGCCACTACCTCGGGCCCGGCCGGCAGGAAGTCGGTGGCGCCGAAAGCCTTGACCATCTCTGCCTTGGCCGCTGCCTTGTCGACGGCGATGATCTGGGCAGCCC
>RFJM01000131.1 GCA_003694905.1 Caldilineae bacterium | reverse complement strand
GCCGGCAAAACGGTCACCACCGAGTTCGCCTACTTCGAGCCCGGCCCCACCCGTAATCCCCACCATCTGGACCACACCCCCGGCGGTTCCAGCAGTGGCTCGGCCGCCGCGGTCGCGGCCGGCATGGCTACCCTCGCCCTGGGCACGCAAACCATCGGCTCGGTCATTCGTCCCGCGGCTTTCTGCGGCATCGTGGGATACAAACCCACCTACAATCGCATCTCGCCCGAGGGCCTCATTTTCTTTTCCCGGTCTGCCGACCACGTAGGCTTGTTCACCCAGGACATGGCCGGCATGCGGCTGGCCGCTTCCATTCTGGTCCAGGGCTGGAACGCCTCGAACCCCTCTCGCCCTCCGGCGTTTGGCATCCCTGTCGGGCCCTATCTGGAGCAGGCCTCGGCCGAAGGGCTAAAGGCATTTCGCCGGCAGGTGGAGAGCCTGCGCAGTGCGGGCTACCGGGTCGCAGAAGTCCCTCTATTCGCCGATATCGAGGAAATCAATCGCCAGCACCGGCGAATGATCGCCGCCGAGTTTGCCTACGAGCATCGCGATTGGTTCGCACGCTACGAGTCTCTGTACCGACCGCGTACGGCCGAGTTGATCCGGCAGGGGCAACAGGTGCCGGCCGACGAAGTCGACGATATTCGCGCAGCGCAGGCGCAGTTACGCGAACAGGTCGAGGCCATCATGGCCGAACGGGAGGTTGACATCTGGCTGGCCCCCGCTGCCCCCGGCCCTGCTCCTGCAGGCATTTCCTCTACCGGCGATCCCATCATGAATCTGCCTTGGACATACCTGGGCCTGCCTGCCGTCACCATTCCCGCCGGTCGCGGCGACAACGGCTTGCCGCTGGGCCTGCAGATGGTCGGACGCTGGGGGCAGGACGAACACCTCCTGGCCTGGGCCGAGGAGACTGCAAACCGCGTCTTCGGCCTGGCGTGATGTACGTATCCTTCACTCTGGTCGCCGACTCTCGCGCTCGTTGCTCCGCGAGACAACACCGCTTACAATTCCGCCCAATCGCATCCCGCTTACCCTTATTGCTCAGAAGTAAGTACCATGAAACCCCTTTCGCAGCTCCTCAGTAGCATTCCGCCCTCGGCCACCCTTGCCGTGAACGACAAAGCAAAGGCGCTTAAAGCGGCGGGGCGCGATGTCATTTCACTGGCCGGTGGAGATCCCGACTTTGATACGCCTGCACATATCGTACAGGCTGCATTTGCCGCCATCGAAGCCGGCGACACCCACTACCCTCCTTCGCGGGGCACCATGGCCATTCGTAAGGCCGTGGCCGACAAGATGGCCAGGGAGTACGGGCTGGAAGTCGACCCTGCCAGCCAGGTCCTGGTCAGCCCCGGCGGCAAGTTCCTGATCTATGCCGTGTTGGCCGCGCTCAGCAATCCTGGCGATGAGATCATCATTTTCGAGCCCTATTGGGTCTCGTATGTGCCCATCGCCAGACTTGTGGGAGCCACCCCCGTCACCGTGACCCTGCGTGCCGAGGACGGCTTCACCATCACGGCCGAGGACCTGGCCGCGCACATCACCCCGAGAACCAAAGCCATCCTGGTCAATTCACCAAACAATCCCACAGGCCGCGTCATCACCCGCGCGGAAGCGGAGGTCATTCGCGAGGCGGCCATCGAGCACGATCTGTACGTGCTTTCGGACGAGATGTACGAGAAGCTCATCTTCGAGGGCGAGCACATCAATCTGGCATCTCTGCCCGGCATGGCCGAACGCACCGTCACCGTGAACGGCCATTCCAAGGCCTACGCCATGACCGGTTGGCGCCTGGGCTGGGCAGTGGGCCCGGCCGACATAATCGGCCTGGCCGCCAAGCTGCAGAGTCAGTCGGTCACCTCGGCGGCGTCGTTCACCATGGCGGCGGGGGCCGCGGCGCTCAACGGCCCACAGGATGTGGTGGAACAGATGCGGCTTTCGTACAAGGAACGCAGGGACTACATGGTCGCTGCCCTCAATGCCATTCCCGGCGTCGAGTGTGATCCCCCACAGGGCGCGTTTTATCTTTTCGTGCGGTTCCCCGGTCTCAGCCAGGACTCGATGGAGATCGCCAATCGACTCCTGGAAGAAGCGGAGATCGCAGCCACGCCGGGCATTGCCTTCGGTCAGGCCGGTGAAGGTCATGTCCGTTTCTCCATCGCCACCGCCATGACCGATCTCCGGCGTGCGGTAGAGCGCATCGAGAAGCTGATGGCCAGCGTCTAGCCGGGCCGGTCGGGTCGCGCTCGCACGCTACCTCACATCTTGAATCCTCTTTTCCTGGCAGCCCTCGGACCACCCGTCAGAGGTCCGAGGGCTGCAGCATTGTTTGCGCCGTCACTTCGAGGCGGCCGCAGTTTGTGCTATCATACCAGGGTGATCGAGGCAATCGCGCGGTCATCGATTCCCACCCCCTCGAGCGTTGCACATGTCCACTACCCTGCTACTTGTCCGCCATGGCGAGAACGACTGGGTCAAAGCCAAACGCCTGGCCGGTCGTACACCGGGCGTCCATCTTAACGACAACGGCCGCGCCCAGGCCCGCCGGCTCGCAGCCCGACTGGCCCACTGGCCTCTGACCGCGGTCTATAGCTCGCCCCTCGAGCGCTGCGCCGAGACCGCCACCATCCTGGCTCGTCCCCACGGCCTCACAGTACAGTGGCGCCAGGACCTCCTGGAAGCCGATATCGGTGAGTGGCAGGGGAAAGAAATCAAGGAGCTCAACGACTCTGAATTGTGGCGGCTTGTGCAGTTTGCCCCCAGCGCTGCCCGCTTCCCCGGCGGTGAGACCATCCGCACCATGCAGACTCGCATCGTCGATGCTTTGCACGATATAGCCGCCGCGCATCCCGACCAGTGTGTGGCCATTTGTTCGCATTCCGACCCCATCAAGGCCGCCCTGGCTCAGTTCCTGGGCATGCACCTCGACCTCTTTCAGCGCATCCATATCAGCCCTGCCTCGGTCAGCGTTGTCCTTTTCGGCAAGTTTGGCCCCCGCGTGTTACGCATCAACGACAACGGCCAACTCGACCCACCTCCCAGGGAAGAGGAACAGAAACCTGATTCCTGAGTCTGGCGCAACGTGTCGCGCTTGCTCTCCAATCGAGTTCTGCGACCGCTCTTCTGGCTTCCATTCGACCAACCATGCCCCGATTCCAGTACGATTTCGATCCGGCTGACCATTTCACCACCGGCACCATCGGTGAACCGGGCCAGCGCACCTTCTTCCTCCAGGCCGGCCAGGGCATCGAGTATGTCTCTATGATCTGCGAAAAAGAGCAGATGCGGGCCCTGGGCGAAGGTCTGCTCTCGTTGCTCGACCAGATCGCCGAAGTGTTCCATAAACCGGTGCCCGAAGATCGTTCGGGTTTCAACTTCGACCTTGTCGAACCCATTATCCCCATCTGGCGCATTTCGCAACTGGGCGTGGGGTATGACGAAGAACGCGATCGTATCGTTATCATCGTGCAGGAACTGGTCGATGAGGATGCGGGTGTGGATGCCGAGGTCGGGCGTTTTACCATCACCCGCGAGCATGCCAATGCCTTCGCCTACCATGCCCTGGAAGTGGTCGCCGCCGGCCGGCCGACCTGCCCCTTCTGCGGCGAGCCTATCGACCCGGAAGGCCACTTCTGTTCCCGCACCAATGGACATGACAAAAGCTACGTGCAATGATGGCCGGTGAGGATGAGCGGGGTCATCGGCAGATTGTCGATCTGAAGACAGCACTGCAACTCCTGGCCGAAGGGGAGATGGTCGAACATGGCGTCATCCCCTGGAGTTCCAACTACGCGCTGCTGGTGAGCGTGCGGCACGGGGAACGTCAGATGCTGGCCATCTACAAACCCCGTCGCGGTGAACGCCCCCTGTGGGACTTCCCGGTAGGCACTCTGTATCTGCGCGAATATGCTGCCTATCTCCTCTCGGAAGCGCTGGGCTGGGAGCTGGTGCCGCCTACCGTCCTGCGCGATGGGATCTACGGTCCGGGCACTGTGCAGATCTATATCGACAGCGATCCCGAACAACACTTCTTCAACGTCTATCCCCGGCATGCCGATGACTACCGGCGCATCGCGCTTTTCGACATCGTAGCCAACAACGCGGATCGCAAGGCCGGGCATTGCCTGCTAGACGCCCAGGGTCACATGTGGTCTATCGACCACGGAATCTGCTTTCATGCCGAGCCAAAACTGCGGACGGTGATCTGGGAATTCGCGGGGGAACCTATACCCGCGGCCGAACACGCCGCGCTGGAGCACCTGCGCGACAGGCTCGAGCCGGGACAGCCGTTGCGAGACGCGTTCTGCCGTCTGTTGCAGGAGGAAGAAGTGGAAGCCATGTGCCGGCGCCTGCAGCGCCTGCTGGAGTCCGGCCGCTTTCCTCACCCCGACCCCCATCGGCGCAACCATCCCTGGCCCCCGATCTGACGCCGGCTCCACGTCCGGTATGGGCTCGGCGGAGCCGCGATGCGCTTCGGTGATCGCGGCTTTCGACGCGTGGTAACCTCGGCGACAGTCGCCCGCCGAGGTCGCAGGTACTTGCCTTCTCGCGGCGTTGCGTCAAGCCATTTGCAGGGTCACACCCGGCGCGATCTCGGGGTAGTACAGCTCCTGGGCGCCTGCCCTGCGCAGTGCTTCTTCGAGGCGACTTCGGTCCGGCCAGGGCCACAGAGCGATGATCGTCCCGCCGTCCCCTGCGCCTGCCAGCTTCGCACCCAGCGCTCCCGCCTCCAGCGCTGCCGCAATCAGCCTTTCGTTCACCTCGCCCGATCCACCCAGGTCCCGCTGTATGGCGTGATTCTCATTCATCAGCTCCCCCAACCGATCCCAATCCCGCAACAGCAGTGCCTTCTTGCCCTCGCGTGCCAGGCTGCCGATGCGCTCGTACGCCTTCACCACCTGGGGCTCACCTTCTAGCCAGCGCTCGCGAATGGGCTTGTGTACAGCACTGGAGGCATGTTGCACCCCCGTAAAAGCCAGCACGAAGGGCAGTTCCGAGACATGGTCGGCCAGGGGTTCGATGGTGGCAAAGAGTTCGGCCTCGGCATCGCGATAGAATTGCTTGCCCCGGAAATCCATATAGTTGAGCCCGCCGAACGTGGCCATATACGCGTCCTGATACCCGCACACCACCTTCAGATAGTTCAGCTCGATGTAGCGCGCCCGTTCCGCCAGCGAGTAGCGGTTGGGATGCCGGCCCTGCCAGGCCAGTAGCGCCCGTAGCAGGGCCACTACCAGCGCCGTAGACCCCGCCATGCCGCTCCGCATGGGGATGGCCGTTTCGTAGTGAACCCGGCAGCCTAAAGGGGGTAGCTGCATGTAGTCGAGAATGGCGCGCGGGAGATCGAACACATCGTGGCGTGGGCGCAGGTCCTCGCGGGTGGCGATGCGTCGTACCTGTCCGTTGCATTCCAGATACAGCCCGTCGGCCGGGGTGATCTCAACCCGAGCGCGGAGGGGCACCGAGCAGGAGATCACCGAGCCACCGTACATATCGGTGGGATTGCCGATGATGCCGGCTCGCCCCGGCGCCTCACAGATGATCCGTTCGGGCTCAGAGGTCGTAGGCAATGGACTTGATATACTTTCGGACGAGGTAACCGTAGCGTTCATCGGCCAGGGCAAAGTCGATAAAGGTTTGGAAGTAGCTTTCGAAGTTTCCGACATCGTAGCGCTTCTGTTCGGGAGAGAGCATCAAGGCATAGACCGGCTCCCCGGCCCGCAAGAGCAGCCGGATGGCGTCGGTTAGCTGCAGCTCCCCGCGGCGGTCGGGCAGGGTTCGTTCGAGGGCGGAGAAGATGCTGGGGGCGAAGACGTAGCGCGCGGCAATGGCCAGATTGGAGGGAGCAACTCCACGCGGGGGTTTTTCCACCACGTCGGTCATCAGCAGCGGTTGGCCCGGCACCGGCTCGTCCTCATCGATGGCTACGATCCCGTAGCGGAATGTCTCATCCGGCGGCACCTGCTCCACGGCAATGACGGCTGCCGCGTCCAGTTCTCGATGCAGCGCCATCATCCGGCGCAGGAGCGCAGCCGGATCCCCGCCGCCGATAATGGAATCGCCCAGCGCCACGACGCAATCGTCGTCCCCCACAAAGTCTTTGGCCAGGAGCACCGCGTGTCCCAGCCCTTTGGGTGAACTCTGGCGGGTGAAGAAGAAGCGTGATTCCCCTTCTAGGTAGGCCAGGTCGTCCAAAAGCCGCTCATTGCCGGCTTCTTCCAGTACCGCCATCAATTGCGGATCGGCGTCGAAATGGTCTTCGATACTCCGTTTGCGCCGGCCGGTGATGATGAGGATCTGGCGCAAATCCGCAGCCTGTAGTTCCTCTACCACATGGTGAACCACCGGCTTGCGGCCCACGGGCAGCATCTCTTTGGGATGGGACTTGGTAGCAGGTAAGAGGCGAGTGCCCAGTCCTGCAGCGGGAATGATAGCTTTGCGGATCGAATGCTCCATAGACACACGGCTCCCGGAACAGGCGAAAGCAATCTGGACTGTACGTTGTCGGCGGATCCTGTGCAGCGCCGGTTGGATCATCATAGCACGAGTTCCTATGCCTGCGCCAGCCGGTGCACGTGCTGTGAAAAGGGAGTGTTTCAGT
>RFJM01000130.1 GCA_003694905.1 Caldilineae bacterium | reverse complement strand
GGTGTGGGCCTTTGCCGCCCTGCTGTTCTATCTGCCCTTGCAGCCGGAGTTCGTGCTGTTCATCGGCTGCATGTACGCGGGTCTGGTGTCGGGCGCCACCGTATCAACCTCGGCCCACATGCCCGCCTTCCACGCCTTCACCATACCCACCATCCTGCCATTTGCGATCAGGAACCTGATCGAAGGCGGCACCGTCTATCTGCCCATGGGCGTGACCATCATCATTTATCTCGTGGTGAGCATCATCTTTGCACGCAACATCAACCGCTCCATGGCCGAATTGAACCGGCTGCAGTTCAGAAACATGGAACTCATGGAAAGGCTGGAAACCGAAAAACGGGTCGCGGAAGAGCAGCGGGGGATCGCGGAGACGGCCGTACGGGAGAAAAGCCGCTTTCTGGCCGCGGCGAGTCACGATCTGAGACAGCCCCTGCACGCTTCCGGGCTGTTGCTCGGCGCCCTGGGCAATCACGTCAGCAGCCACGAGGGACGCCGGATCCTGGAGAAGATCTCGGACTCCAACCGCATTCTCAACCAGCTTTTCAACAGCCTGCTGGACGTGTCCAGACTGGACGCGGGCGTTGTCGAGGTGCACCCCAGGCACATCGCCACCGCGGAGATCCTGAACTCCCTGGAATCGGAATTCAGGATGCAGGCACAGGAAAAGGGCTTGTCATTCGAGGTCCGGCACAGCGACGAAGTCGTGCGTGCGGATCCCGTGTTGCTGAGCCGCATCCTGCGCAACCTGATCAAGAATGCGATCACTTACACCAAGGCGGGCTCCGTGTGTGTGAAGAGCCGTGCCAATGGCAAGGGGTGGGTGGAAATCGAGGTGGTCGATACCGGCCCTGGCATACCGGACTGGGAGGCCGAGAACATTTTCTCCGAGTACTACCAGATCGACAATCCGGAGCGGGACCGCTCCAAGGGACTGGGTCTGGGACTGGCCATCGTCAAGCGCCTGTGCCTGCTCATGGACATCGCCATCGATCTCCAGTCCAGGCCGGGCGAAAGAACCCGTTTCGTTCTCGAGGTGGAGGCGGGCGACCCCAAGCGTGTCCGGACAGAGAGTACGACTCGGATCCTTCGCTCGCTTGCGGGCATGCGGGTCCTGGTGATCGACGACGACAGGAGCGTCCTCGAGGGTGTGGACAGGCTGCTGTCCGGCTGGGGGTGCAAGGTCATGCTGGCAGAATCGGAAGAGGAAGCGGTCGGGAAGCTGGCAGAGGGCGAACGCGTGCCCGACGTCATCCTCGCCGACTATCGTCTGCGCGAGGGCAGGACCGGCGTGGATGCCATACACAGGGTCCTCGACGAGCTGAACAGGGATATACCGGCGGCCCTCATCACCGGAGACACTTCGCCGGACCGGCTGCGGAGCGCGACATCGGCCGGCTTCCGGCTGTTGCACAAGCCGGTGACACCGGACGAACTGCATGTGCTGCTCCAGGAGGTGGCCGGGATCACTCCGCGGGGATGATGCCGCGGCGCTGCGCCTCGCGAACACAGGCGGTGCGGCTTTTGACCCCCAGTGCCCGGAACAGCAGGGTGACGTGATATTTCACCGTGGCCTCGCTGACCGACAGCACGGCCGCAATCTGTTTGTTGCTCAGACCCTCATTCAGAAGATCGAGCACTTCCATCTGCCGCCTGCCTATGCCTGTGTCGCCGCTCGCCCGGTCCGGCGCATCGCCATGCAGCGGTTGGTCGTCGATGAGGTTCCACAGCGCTTCCGGCAGGAATTCGCCGCCATCCAGGAGGGTCCGTAAACCGCACAGCATGGTCGAGGCGTCGGTGCCCTTGGGGATGAAGCCGCGGGCCCCGGCGCGCATGGCGCGGCGCACGGTGTCGGGATCCGAGGTGGCGGATACCACAGCCACGGGACAATGGATGCGCCGCTCCCGGATCGCCTGCAGCAGGGAGAAGCCGTCCATGTCCGGCATGGTCAGGTCAATCAGCATGAGCGCATAGCGTTCGCCCCGGTCCAGCCTGCAGATGGCGCTACTCACCCGGTTGCACTGGTCCACCTCGACCTTGTCCCCGAGGCAGCCCAGGAGATAGCGCATGCCTTCGAGAAACAGGCAATGGTCATCGACGACGAGGATTCTTGTTGTGGCTGTCATCTCGAATGTCTGTCATCAACAGTCCATGGGTACAGCATAGCATGGGGTATGGATTGGCCCCTGGCCACTCGACTTTCGATTAGTGGCACCGGCGCTTCACGGGGCCTAGGTTTGCGCCATGGACACGCATTCAGCCGGAATCCAGAGAGGCGGGGGGCGCGCCACGATCAGCCGGCCAGGCATGATGGGTGGACCTTCCCGACCTCGCCCGGCCGCGCGGCGGGCCGGCCGCCATTTCCTGTGCCTGGTCTGGCTGCAGGCGCTGTTTCTGAGCGTTCATGCCGTGGCCGCAAGCGGCATGCGTGTATCCTTCGCGCCCTCCGAGCCGTCTCGATGCATGGTGCAGGGGCTGCCCGCACTGGCGCAGGGAACGAGCCGCATGCTGAGGGTTGAGGGGCCCTGGAG
>RFJM01000129.1 GCA_003694905.1 Caldilineae bacterium | reverse complement strand
ACGGCCAGTGTCGCTGCCACCTTCAGGCCGCTGAACAGATAAGGCAGACTGGTGGGCAGGCGGAAGCGGGTGAAGATCTGAAAGTTCGTGGCCCCCATGGAGCGTGCCAGGTCGATCATCTCCGGCGAGATGGAGCGGAGGCCGACCGCTGTATCGATGATGATGGGGAAGAACGAGATCAGAAAGGCCACCAGGACCTTGGGCAGTGTGCCTACACCGAACCAAACCAGAAACAGGGGTGCAAGCGCGATCTTGGGCACGGTCTGGAAGAAGAGGATGATTGGGGTAATGAAGTTGTCGAACGACCGGGACGCAGTGATCAGGATGGCGAGGGGAACTGCGATGGCGATGGCCAGGAAATACCCTAGCAACATTTCGTAAGCGGTGACCAGACTGTGATCGACCAGGCGGTCGAAGCCATCGACGATGGCCGTAACGACCTCGGTGGGCTTGGGTAACAGATACGAAGCGATGTCCAACCAGCGGACGAGCAACTCCCACGCCACCAGGAAGAGCAGGATGCCGATGACGGGCAAGATCCGTGCCCGCCAGGCAGCCCGGCGTTCTCTCTGGCCCAATTCAGCTATGGTTTGTGTCATATTGACCTACCTCGTCAAGAAATGGCAGAGCGGATGAGACGGATACGACAGGCAAGTGTGTCGCCCTGTCAGAGCGGCAGGACGACCGGAGAGTCCAGGGAAAGGGTGGGACAGTCCGTGCAGTCGAGCGCGGGGGCCGTCCCGAACGGCTGCTTGAGGATGCTGTTGAGGGAGAGATGGCCGTTTCGGATGAGCAGGGCCGGCGCGTCTCGGGCGCGCTGTACATAAAGATCGGGGTGGTGACGCAGACAGAGCTGTTGCCAGGCGCTGGGGAAATGCTCGAGGCCTCCGATGTAGAAGTGCCCGTTGCGTTCCACGTGCTCCAGCCCCAGGGTGGCCATTACGGCCAGATCCTGGTGCAGCGCGATGGGCCCAACATTGGTGAGATCCTCGCCGCTGAGGATGGCCGGCTGCTCGGGGCGTTGTTGGCGGCGGTAGGCCAGCAGGCAGGCATTGGCGATGCCCTTGAAGACGCCTTTGCAGTTCTTATGGCTGGTGCCAGCATAGCCTGCTGCCAGTGCCCGCGGAAGGCTATGCAGTTCCGCGTCCGATTCGTCGATGATCAGAGGCGGGCGCTCGGGCCAGGCCAGCAGCCGGGATGCGGTGGCATCGCTGAGGGCCACATCGCGGCGCAGGGGCTGCTCGACGAAGAGGAGGTTGTCTAACAGGGAGGACAGCGCCGGAACACCGCGGAGCTGTTCCCAGAAGTTGCGCAAGGCGTCGACATCATCGAACTGCTCGTTGCCGTCCAGGGTGCAGGCGTAGTCGGGGACTAGACGTTCGAGCAGATGGACGACGGCTTGCAAGCGTTCCACATCGGTTTCTGCTTTGCCGCTGAGCTTGACCTTGAAATAGCGCAGGCCATAGCGTTGAATAGCGGCTTCCAGCGATTGGGGTAGACCGTCGTCGAGGCGTTGGTGTTCAGGGATATCTGCTTCGGCCAGCGGATCGAGCATGCCAACCGTGTGGCGGACGAAGAGGGCGGGGGTAGGCGAGGCAGGCAGGAGCAGGGCGGGTTGTAGCCCGGCCAGCTCGCTGTGAATCCGACCGAGATCGATGCCCAGGGGGTTGCCGCGCACTGCTTCGGCAAAGGTGATGTTTTCGGCCCGGCAGAAGGCATCGATGAGCGCTCGTTCTACCAGGCTGACGCCGAACTGCCACAGCAAGGGCGGGTGCGGTGTTTGCTGTGCCCATGCCCGCTGTGCCGCGTACACGTGCTGCCACGCCTGGAACACGGTCGGCCATGGCCCGGCCTCCAGGGCGATGTGCACGGCCTGCCGGATGACGTCCAGCATGGCCGCCAGTTCGTCTTCGTAGCTTTGGGCGGGATCCTTGCTGAACCACTTGGGGACCAGGTTGTCGGCCGCCAGGCCCGCGGACTGCCTCCCATTTACCTCCAGCTCCAGCCGAAGGATCAGGTGGGGCGCCTGCGTCAGCGTGGCAATGCCATAGCGGAAGGGAATACGGGTATGCAGTTCCAGGCGGTGCAGGCCGGCATCAAGGACGCGGATCATGCTCCCACCTCCGCCACAATCTGGAGGGCCTGTTCGGCGGCAGAAGCCATGCACAGGCCCAGGCCGGGACCGGTGGGGACGGTAATCCGGCCGGAACCGGAGATAAAGCCGGAGGTGTCCAGTGTCTCGGCGAGGTATTGGGGGCCGTTGAGGGCACAGGGTCTGTCGATACCGGCCCAGGCAAAGAGGTGCACCGATCCTGCCAGCGAAAGATCGGGATCGCATAGTCCCGAACCGAGCAGGAAGATGCCTCGTTCGCGGGCGAGTCTGGCCATCTCCAGTCCTGCCCACAGCCCCGCGGTACGCCCGACCTTGAGTGTCAGCCCGTCCATCATGCCCAGTTCCATGAACATCTCGGCTTCCAGCGGCGAGATCACACCCTCGTCCATGACGATGGGCAGCGCGCCCTGCCGGCGCAGAGACTGGTAGCCGGTGATCTGCATCGGGGGCAGCGGTGATTCCAGCACGTCTACGCCGATATCGGCCAGCTTGGGGGCGATGCTGAGGGCGGTGTCCAGGTCATAGCCGGTGTTGGCATCGGCCCAGCAGAAGCCATTGGGCGCAAAGTTCCGGATCAGCTGGGCGAGGGAGAGATCGAAGTCCGGCGTCTGCGGTGGTCCGATCTTGAAATTGAAGTGCCGGTAGCCGCGGGCATCACCTTCGGTCAACTGAGCTTCCGCTTGTTTCAGCGTGGTCGCGTTCACGGTCCAACTCAAGGT
>RFJM01000128.1 GCA_003694905.1 Caldilineae bacterium | reverse complement strand
GTTTAGCATTATGTGGGAATGCTGTCAAGGTGTTAATTCAGGTGGGACACTGTAACAATTCGGTCGGTGGCTTGCGCTGGCTGTTGGCAGATCGTGCGTTGCGCGGAGTAAACTCGACCTCTACAGGCTGCGCCGGCCGTCGGCCTGCGCCGACGGTTATGAGGCCAGCGTAGGCCGGGCTCTGGCCGAAGGCCTGAAAGGGCTGACTTCCAGTCAGGCAGCCGGCACCCGCGCCACATACCGACTAAGCTGTTACAGTGTCTTGGGAGAGGGCTGCGTTTCAACTTGGGAGCGGCTGCGGGGGCGGCGCCCCCCGGAAAAAGAGGCGGCCCGACCCGACCAGACGACTAACCATCGTTTCAGCTTGCCAAGCCGTGCTGTGTGGGCCGGCATCCGGACAGGCTGGAAAGCCTGTCCCACATGCAGCCCTGCCTGAGAAGCTGAAACCCCGGCCGTCCGTCTCGCCGGCCGACGCCGCAGAGGGGGGCGCTCCCCTGCATCCCCCTTGCAGGGGGGACCCCTACCAGCCTAGCGCAGAGGCTGTTCCCGTTTTGAAACGCATCCCAATAATTGGTTGATTTGCCGATTCCGACCGCATCGTGTAAAATCCCACGTTGCCTGTCCGATACTCCAGGCGCCAGACCTCGACACATGCCGGCCGTTTCAGGCCGGTCTTGTATGCCAGCAAAGATGAACATCCTCGTCGCAAAGCATTCCTCGGGCCCATGGCCGGGGTAGAATCATAAAGGAGAAGCATCCCTATGGAAGTACTCTTGAAAAAAGATGTTGCCGGGTTGGGTTCTGCCGGTGACATTGCCAAGGTGAAGGATGGCTATGCCCGCAACTTCCTCTTCCCGCGGGGGCTGGCCATGCCGGCGACCCCCGGACTGCGCAAGCAGGCTGCCCAAATCAAGGAAGCCGCGGAACGCCGCCGCCTGCGCGAACTGAAGACGGCCCGCGATCTGGCCGACCGCATTGCCCAGGTCACCCTCACCTTCACGGCCAAGGCCGGCGAAAGCGGCCGGCTGTATGGCTCCATCACGTCGGCCATGATCGCCGATGCCCTATCCGAACAACTGGGGCAGGAGATCGACCGCCGCCGGATCCGCCTCGAGCATTCCCTGCGCGAACTGGGTGAATACGACATCACCATCCATCTGGCCCCCGAGGTCGATGGCGTTCTCAAGGTCCTTGTGCAGCCAGAAGGCGAGCTGGAAAGCGAAGCCCTGAGCGAAGAGGAACTGGAAGCCGCAGCCATTGCCCAAGGCGTGGAACCGGAGCCCGAACCGGCTGAAGAAGAATCCGAGGACTGATCGGCCCGATATGCAAACGGCAAGGGGACGAGCATTGCCTCGTCCCCTACGGGCCGAGGTGTTCAGTCGGGCTGGAGCCAGAGGAACTGGTAGGGGGCCAGGTTCAGGTCGGCATCGAGAGTGAGGGGCTGACCGGCGACCAGATCGAGGAAGTGATAGCTCAGGCCGTGAAGCCGCACGGTATTGGCGGCCAGCGTCTGTGCCTGTTCGCTGAAATTGTAGAGTGCCAGCAGGCGCGCTCCGTTGTGCCGCCGTACATAGCCCAAGACATGTGGATTGCCGGTCTCGACGATGTTCATCTCGCAACCGGCCAGGGCCGGACAATTCTTGCGTGCCTGGATCAGTCGTTGCAGACGGCCGTACAACCGGCCCTCTAATGACTGGGGATCATGCCGTCGTTCCAGCTTCTGCGGGTCGCGGAAGGGGCGGTGGACCCAGCGACTGTCGCGAGCCTTGGCAGGATCCTGACGGTAGGAGTAATCGTTCAGGGTCGCGATCTCATCACCCAGATACAGGAGGGGAATGCCGCCGATAGAGAGGATCACACCGTGAATGAGTAGAATGCGTCGCAAGGCGAGCTCTACTTCGGCCTCCGTTTCCTCCCGCAGCGCCTTTTCCAGCCCTGCCAGCGAAGCGCAAGTGCCCGAAATGCGGGCATCTCCCGTCCTGGGGTTTTCCTGGAAGGGCAGGCCGCGCGCAAAGCTACCCGGAAAGCGCCCGGTGTAAAAATCGTTGAGAAAGCGGCGGTGGTCAAAACCGTTTATGCCCAGTTGGGCAGCATCCCCATCATCGAAGGTCCAGCCGATATCGTCATGGCAACGCACGTAGTTGACCCAGGCGCATTCGGGGTGGATGCGAAAGCGCTTGCGCAAGGAATGGGCCAGCAGCCGCACCTCGCGAGTGGCCAGGGCTTCCCATAGCAAGGCCATCAATAAAGGATTGTAGGAAAGCTGGCATTCGTGGGGATGGATGTAGCGCACCACGTCATCGGGGTGGACGATGGCTTCGGACTTGAATACGAGCGCAGGGGCGGCAATACGCGCGAGGGCGTTGAAGGCCTGGATGAGGGTGTGGGCCTGAGGCAGGTTTTCGCAGCTGGTGCCCAACTCCTTCCAGGTGAAGGCGACCGCATCCAGCCTCAGGACCTCGACACCCGCATTGGCCAGGTACAACATCTCCTCGGCCATACGATTGAACACCTCGGGGTTGCGGTAATTCAGGTCCCACTGATAGCTGTTGAACGTCGTCCATACCCAGCGGTCGATCTCAGGGCGATAGGTGAAGCTGCCGGGCCGCACATCGGGGAAGATCTCACGCAAGTGGGCGTCGTAGGCGTCGGGCATGGTGCGATCCGGGAACATGAGGTAGAACGCCTGGTAATCGGGATCGCCCGCCAGCGCCCGCTGCGCCCACTCGTGCTCATCGGATGTGTGGTTGAAGACGAAATCCAGCACCAGGCTGATGCCGTGCTCGCGTAGCTCGCCGGCAAGCTGGCTCAGTTCCGCCATCGTGCCCAGCCGAGGATCTACGTGCCGGTAGCTGCTCACGGCATAGCCGCCGTCGTTTTCGTCGGCAGGGCTGGCGAAGAGGGGCATGAGATGCAGATAGGTCAGCCCCAGCTCGCGGAAATAGGGAATGGCAGCGCGAATGCCGGCCAGGTTGCCCGCAAAGAGATCCACATAACAGACCCCGCCGAGGGTCTGTTGGGACTGATACCACAGGGGATGGGTTTCGCGCCGGTGGTCCAGCTCTTTCAGCGGCGCCGGCCGCGCCAGCCACATCCTCGCGGCCGTTTCCAGAATGCTCTCCAGGTGATAGAAAAAGTCGTACTGGTCACCATAAAGCTGCAACAGGGCCTGAAATAGGCGGGGAAAGTGGATATGCAGCCGTTCCTCGAAGAGTTGCCAGTCGGTGGTCGCCGCCTGGGCAAAGGTACGGCGTAGTCGGGGAAGCAAACGCGCGAGGGAGCGCTGAGCGGGGTCTGTCATGGCGATGGCGGGGGGGAGGGGTCTTGCGCGTGCGCAACAAAGAGGGGACGAAGGACGGGATAGAGACGGCGGAAGGTCTCGTAGCTGCGGGCATACACCTCGGCCACTTCTGGTCGAGGCATGACCACGGCTTCGGACCAGCGCACGGTCTCCGCTACGGCCGCAGCCGCATCCCTGTAGAGGCCGATGCCCATACCGGCCAACATCCC
The DNA here is from genome assembly GCA_003694905.1 of Caldilineae bacterium. Classification (GTDB taxonomy): domain Bacteria; phylum Chloroflexota; class Anaerolineae; order J102; family J102; genus J102. The sequence goes on along the minus strand of RFJM01000128.1, from coordinate 2,410 downwards.
GGCTCCCACCGCTGCGGCCTCGTCGGTGCGGGTGCGATAAACGGGACGGGCGAAGATATCCGCCTGAAGCTGCAGCCAGAGAGGATGCCGGACACCGCCGCCCGAAGCGATCACCCGCTCCACCGGGATGCCCAGCCCGACCATCACATCCAGGGCCTGGCGCAGGGCCATGACCACCCCCTCCATCACCGCGCGACAAAGATGTCGGCGGTCGTGCCGCAGGGTAAGGCCGATGAATCCCCCGCGCGCCTGGGGATCCATGTGTGGTGTCCGTTCCCCGGCCAGATGGGGGAGAAAGATGAGCCCTTCAGAGCCGGGCGGCGCAGATGCGGCCAGGTCGGCCAGGATCTCATAGGTAAGGCCGAAGAGAACGTGATCTCGCAACCAGGTGAGGGAAAGCCCGGCGGCGAGGATGGCTCCCATGCTCCACCATAAGCCGGGCACGACGTGATTGTAGCAATGGAGGCGCAGGTGGGGGTCGATGACGGGGTGCGTCAAAGGTGCCAAGAGTTGACCACCGGTGCCGATGGTGCTGCTGAGGTCGCCCGGCCGGAGGATGCCGTTACCCAGGGCCTGGCAGGCCTGATCGGCGCCGCCGAAGACCACGGGCGTGCCCGCGCGCAGCCCTGTGGCCCGCGCCATGCTCTGGCTCAGGCCTCCGGCGACCGCGGAGGAGGGATGCACCGGCGGCAGCAGGGCAGGGTCGATGTCGAGTGCCTCCAGCAGGGGCCGGCACCAGCAACCCTGGGCGGGGTCGAAGAGGCCGGTCGTGCCGGCATCGCTGGGCTCGGTGCCGATCTCGCCGGTAAGGCGAAAGCGCAGATAATCCTTGGGCAGGAGTAGCTTGCAGGCCTGCGCGGCTAACTCTGGCTCGTGCGCGCGCAGCCATAGCCAGGAAGGCAGCAGAAACCCCGTGGCCAGGGGGTTACCGGTCCAGCCGGCCAGGCGCTCTTCACCGATCTTTTCTTTCACCGCGGCCACTTCCAATCGGCTACGTTGGTCTGCCCAGATGATGGCCGGCCGCAAAGCCTGTCCGGCGCCGTCCAGGCAGACGAGTCCGTGCGACTGTCCGGAGAGGCCGATAGCGGCTACCTGACCCGCGTCGATGCCGGCCTGCTGCAGTACCCGGCGGGTTGCCTGCACCGCGGCCGCGAACCAGGTTTCGGGATCTTGCTCGGCCCAGTTGGGGTGGGGCGTGTGGATGCGGTAAGGGACAGAGACGCCGGCCAGGGTCGTGTCCCCCGCGAGCAGAACCGCTTTCAGACTGGTCGTACCGAGATCGAGACCGAGAAGCCGTTCGCGAGACATCTTCGGGCCCGCCGAGCTTGCAGGGCTAGCCTTTGATCGAGCCGGCCAAGAGCCCGCGCACAAAGTAGCGCTGCAGCGCGAAGAAGACGATCAGGGGGAGGATCATGGTGACGAAGGCACCGGCGGTAAGTAGATGCCAGTCGTTGCCAAAAGTCCCGGTGAGATCGGCCAGTCGCTGGGTAACCACTTTGAAGTTGGGATCGGTGCCCAGGAAGACCAGGGCCACAAGATAGTCGTTCCACACCCAGAGAAACTGGAAGATGGCGAAGGAAGCCAGGGCCGGCACCGAAAGGGGAAGGATCAACCGCAGGAAGACGGTAAAGTGCGAAGCCCCATCGATGAAGGCAGACTCCAGCGTCTCACGCGGGAGGGTGCGAATGTAGTTGAAAAGCAGATATGTGGCGAGAGCCAGGCCGAAACCGGTATGCGCCAGCCAGATGGCCAGGAAGGTGCCGTTGAGTCCCAGGGCCTTGTAGTCTCGCAAGATGGGTACCAGCGCGATCTGCAAAGGCACGACCAGCAAACCCACCACCATGATGAACATGACGCGGCGGCCGGGGAACTCCATCCAGGCAAAGGCATAGGCCGCGAAGGCCGCGATGAGGATGGGGATCACGGTCGAGGGGATGCTGACGGCCAGGCTGTTGAGAAAAGCCTGGGACATGTCCTGACCGGGAATGACCTCGACGGAGCCGTCGGGGTTCTTGAGTTCAATGTCCCGTGCCACCAGGACCTGCTTGTAGTTGTCCAGGGTGAAATCCCAGGTCACGGTCCAGACACGCTTTTGTACTTCGATGCGACCCAGGCGCTTATTGCCTATCCAGGTGACGCGAGTGGAGCCATCGGGTGAGAGCACACCATCGCGCAGTTCCTTGAAGGTACCCTCGACGCCTTCCACCTGCATCACGCCGTCGGGATCGAGTCCCAGTTCCTTGGGATCTAATGTGGAAACGGTCTTCCACTCACGATGGGGAAAGATGGACCACCAGCCGGAGGTCTGGATATCGAATCGGGTGCGGAAAGAGGAGACCAACAACCCGAAGGTGGGGATGCTCCAGATGATCACCAGGAGGGCCAGAGACAGGTTGACCATGAGGATGGC
>RFJM01000011.1 GCA_003694905.1 Caldilineae bacterium | reverse complement strand
CGGACCGCCGGGCCCTGAACCTGCACGACCCCGCCCTGGAGAAACTCCTGCGCGCCACCCTCTTCGAACCGCGGGCCTATCGGCCGGCCGCTCGCGAACCCTGAGAAAGCGGCAGGCGTACCCAGAACCTGCTCCCCCGCCCCAACTCCGATTCCACCCCCACCTGGCCGCCGTGCGCCTGCACGATCTCCTGCACGATAGCCAGTCCCAGGCCCGAGTTCCTGCGCCGCCGCGACTTGTCCACCTGGTAGAAGCGCTCGAAAACATGCGGGAGATCCTCAGGTGGGATACCGCTGCCCGTATCCGACACCGCCACCTCGACAGTGCCGGGCACATCCGCAGACCGTTGTAGGGTGCAGCGCACCTCGCCATCCTGCGGGGTATGACGAATGGCATTGTCGATGAGATTTCCGAAAACCTGCATCAGGCGGTCCCCGTCCCCTTCCAGCCAGATTCCCTCCTCGGCTACGCAGGAAAGTGTGATATCCTTTTCCAGGGCCAGCGGGCGCATGCGCTCGCACACCCGCTTCAACAGCGCCGCCATATCCACCGGAGCGAAGACCATGCGAGTCTGACCGGCATCCAGCCGGGCCAGGTCCAGCAATTGTTCGACCAGCCGGGACAGGCGCAGCGCTTCGTCATGGATGATCTGGGCCGAACGTTGGGTGCGCTCCGGGTCATCTGCCACACCCTCCAGAATGGCCTGCGAGAAGCCGCGAATCGAGGTCAGAGGCGTCTTCAAGTCGTGAGAGACGTTGGCGATAAAATCACGCTGCGCCTGCCGCGAAGCCTTCACCTCCTCGACCATACGTTGGAAACGTTCGGCCAGCAGGGTGACCTCGCGCGGCCCGCCTCGCGGCAGATTCACCTCCATGTCTCCCCCGGCGATACGCTCTGTCGCCGCGGTGATCGCTGCCAGAGGACGGGCTACCGACCGGCTGATCAGCCAGGCCAGCAGCAGGCCCACAAACAGCGCCACCGCCGCGGCCCAGGTCAGCGGCGGGATGAGTTCCGCATACACCGTGATGGAGCGCCGGGGCACGACCTCGGCCACGATGAGACGGCGGGGTGCGCCGGTGCCGGTCCGCGCAGGAGGGACCACCGCCAGGCTGACGGCAAAGATATACTCCTTGCCGTTGCGGGCGGTATAGATGTAGCGCGCCTGGCCCTGTACCTGAGGAGGGGCAAGCAACTCGCGCGGGATGCGTTCCCCTACCAGGCCCTCCTCCGTGTCCCCTACCACCGTGCCCCGATCGATCAACAGCACTCGAAATGGAGGGCGGTTGTTGCTGTTGTCCCGGAGAACGGCGACTATCTCCTCGGGTGTCCGGCCCTGGGCCAGAAGCTCTCGCACCAGCCGCGTGGTCAGGGGCAGCGAGGAGCGTAGTCGCGTGCGGGAGACATTGTCGCTGATGGCACGCAACACCAGGGTCAGCGTCAGTGCCGCGGCCAGCAGCGTGACCACGACCATCACGATGTAGCTGGCCAGAAGTCGCGACCGCAGCGAAGTGAACATAGGCTCAGACCACCAGCTTGTAGCCCACGCCCCACACGGTCTCGATGCTCACACTGCTGCCGCGGAGCTTGTTGCGCAGATGCGCGATGTGGACATCTACCGTGCGGGTGCCGCCGTAGTACTCGTAGCCCCACACCAGATCCAAAAGCTGCTCGCGCGAGAGAACCATCCCCGCGTGTTCGGCCAGCACCCGTAGCAGATCAAACTCCTTAGAACGCAGGGACACGGCCTCACCGTCCACGAAAACCTCTCGGCTGGGAAGATCGATAAGCACATCGCCCACCACCAACGTCTTGCCCCCGCGGGCCGGCTCCTCCTCGCCCTGCGTCCTGCGCAAGACGGCTTTCACCCGTGCTACCAGCTCGCGGGGATTGAAGGGCTTGGTGACATAGTCGTCGGCCCCTAGCTCCAGGCCCACGATCTTGTCCACGTCATCGGTACGCGCGGTCAGCATGATGATGGGGATGTTCGAATCCGCGCGCAGTCGCTTGCACACCTCCCAACCGTCCATCTCCGGCATCATCAGGTCCAGCACCACCAGATCCGGGTCGTACTTCTTCACCAGGGTCAGTGCTTCCACACCGTTGCCGGCCGCGAGCACTCGAAACCCCTCGCGCTCGAGATACATCTGCGCCAGTTCGATGATAGGGGGTTCGTCGTCGACCAGGAGAATGGTGGGCATCACTTCATCATCTTCCGTGTGATACCCGTTCATTGTAACGAAGCGTCGCGATGGGGGCAAACCGTTTTCTTTCGACATCGCTTGATACCTCCTGATCTGCCAGTCTATGCCAACGTCCTCACAGATCTGTTTACCAGGTGTAAAAAAAGTGTAAAATGCTCCTGTTCATCATCCTCTCGTCACACACCCGGAAATCCCATGACCCCACCGACATTCCCTTCACGTCCTCCGGCCCACACCCTGCGGCCCTTCTTCGCGCCGCGAGGTGTTGCCGTCATCGGTGCTTCGCAGACTCCCGGCAAGCTCGGCCATAGCGTCGTGGCCAATCTCAGGCGCTTCGGCTATGCCGGCGCCGTTTATCCTGTCAATCCTCGCGCCCCTTCCATCCTGGGTCTGCCCTGCTATCCCGACATCGCCAGGGTGCCCGATCCGGTGGACCTGGCTCTGATCATCGTGCCGGCCCCGGCCACGCCCGCGCTGGTGCAGGCCTGTGGCGAGCGGGGCATTCCGGCCGTAACGGTCATGTCGGGCGGTTTTGCAGAAACCGGGGATTCGGGAGCAGCGCGACAGGTCGAACTGGTCCGGATTGCCCGCGAGTACGGCATGCGCCTGGTCGGCCCCAACTG
>RFJM01000127.1 GCA_003694905.1 Caldilineae bacterium | reverse complement strand
GGATAATCCAGCAACACCTGGGCGGCGTACTCGCCGACCACGGCCGCCTTGCGCTGTTCGTGCAGGCGTACCTGGCGCATCTGCTCGTCGCTGTAGTTGCCGTAGATGCCGGCCCGCGGAGAGCCACGACCGTCGGTGACGGTGACACCTGTGAACCAGAGATCCTCGCGGCCAAAGCAGGTGAGTATGCCGTCGATGGCCATGATCTCCAGGTCATCCTGATGGGCGCCGATGCCCATGTGGGTCGTGCGGGCCAGAGCTTCGACCGGGGGGGTGTCATCGGGGACGAAGATCTGTGCGGTGGGAAGGTGAAAGTTCATCATATCTGACAGAGGGGTAGGAAGGGATCAGCCGGGCAGGCTGGCAGCCGCGATGGATTGCCCAACCCGCCGGCTTTTCTCATCGGGTAGCTGGATGTTGATATGGGCCAGATCGGGAAACTCCTGTTCAAGGATCTCCCGCGCCGTTTCCAGAATGATGGGGCCGCCGCTGCCGGACGTCACGCGCCCCAGAATCAGAACGTGTTTGAGTTCGTAGAAGGCGGCGTAATGGGCGAGGGCGTAGCCCAGGTAGACGCCGATGGTTTCCCAGATCTGGCGAGCACCTTTGTGCCCGGCTTCCAGATGTGCCTGCACCGACTTGAGACGGGCTGCCTTGGTCTCCCCCTCGGGGGTGATGCCCACCTTGGGCGCCAATCTGAACACGCACTGCTGCGAAAAGTAGAGCGCGCCCACGCCTCTGTCGCCGGACCATTCATCTACGGCTGCGTCGGGGTTGTAGTCCACGGGCGCGAAGGCCAGTTCGTTCAGCCAGTCGGTGATGTTGCCCGCCATGTTGACATAGCCGGCTGCTTCGCTGGACCCCATGGCGATGCCCAGGATGCCGTTGTCTTCCAGCGACATGGCCCCGGCCAGTGCCGTGACTTCACCGTCGTTGACCACCACCAGCGGGACGCCGAACTCTTCCTGCAACCGTGAGAACAAGGTACGCACTTCGTCGAAGTGCTCGTCGGGGATGCCGCGGAAGAGCGAGGCGACGCGCGGCTGGTTGTCAACATACACGCCGGCAGCACTGCCGCCAATGGCATCCACGCGGGGGAGATGCCGGGCTGCTTCCAGCAGAGCCGAGCGGATGTGATGGTAGTGGTATGCGGGGTCGGTCTGCACGACGGGTTCCCAAATGATCTCGGTGCTGAAGACGGCACGGCCCTCGCTGACCGCCGAGACTTTTACATCGGATGCGCCCAGATCGAAGCCGATGCGATGGCCGTCCAGATGCCGGCCCAATGCCTGTTCCGCTTCGCGCGCGGGTGGAACCTCATGCGCGGCGCAGGGCTGGATGGTGAAGGGCCTGAGGTACACCTTTTCGCCCATGAAGTGGTAGTCGAAGGCACGGGCGCCGGTGGGCGAATAGGTTTGCAGCAGGTACGAGGCGATAGAGGCAGGGCCGCCCACATAGACCCGCCAGGCCCCCCGCTGCCAGAGAAGGAACTTGAGCAGCCGCTCCGCATAGAAGAGATTCTCCTCGGCGCGAGGGTGATCTTCGGGGAAGACTCGCGTTTCATAGCGGGAGAGATGCCCGTGCGAGCGTTCGAGCCCGAACACGAGCGGCACGCCGCCGCCGGCTGCCTCTACGGCCTGCTGAAACGCCCGGTTGGCCAGAACCGCTGGCCGGAACTCCGGGTCGAGAGGAGCAGGATGTCTGGGTGGAATCAGGGGAAAGCTCATGAGAAGCACAGAAGGGTGATGAGGGAAAAAACGGTGCGATCAGCCCGCCAGCCCCAGCTCTTGATTCAGGAGCAGAGCGGCGGCGCCAAGAATGACGATGTCGTCGCCAAGACTGCTGACCGAGAGCCGGGTAGCCTGGGCCAGACGCGTCAGAGCACGCTCGCGCATGCTCTGGACCAGTGTCTTCAACAGCGATTCGCCCAAAGGGGCCAGGGTGCCGGCAATGACGATATCTTGAGGATTGAGGACGCTGACGATCATGGCCGCGGCGATGCCGAGATAACGCCCCATATTGGCCACGGCCGTCTCCAGCGCGGGATCTCCCTGGCGAAAAGCGGCGATAACATCTTGGGCCGTGATCTCGGCCGGGGAGTCCACCAGCGCGTGCAGGGGAGACTGGGGGTTGGTTTGGGCGATGGCGCGGGCCTGGCGCACCAGTGCCCGGCTACTGACCACCGTTTCAAGACAGCCGAAGGAACCGCAGCGACAGGGTTCACCCCGTTCGACCACCTGGAAGTGGCCGATCTCACCTGCCCCGAAAGCATCGCCCTGATAGAGCTTGCCGTTGAGGACGACGCCTGCGCCGATACCGCGCCCCACCTTCATGACCACGAGATTCCCGGCATAGGTCCTCCCCCCGAAGAGGTACTCGCCCAAAGCCGCGGCCTGGCTATCGTTGGCGACGTAGACGGGTAACTGATAGCGTTCGTGCAGCAGAGGGCCCAGCGGCAGGTCCTGCCATTCCAAATTCACCGCCGTATGCACGATGCCCTGACTGCTGTCGATGAGGCCCGGCGTACCGATGCCGATACCCAGCAAGGGACGCTCAGTGTATTGCCGCAGCTCATCCAGTAATTCTATGACCATGCTCAGGGCCGCATCCCCCTTGCGGTCGCGCACTTGCCGCACGGCCCTGTGGCATATATTCCCCCGCAGATTGACCACCGCACCGCGAAATTCGCTGTTGGCGAGATCGACACCGATGAGATAGCGAGCATCGGCATTCACGCTGAGCAGCATGGCCGGTTTGCCTGCGCCCGATGTAGCCAGCCCCACCTCGCGCACCCAGCCCGCCTCCAGCAGTTCCGCCACGATATTGGAGACGGTAGGCGGCGTGAGATGGGTGGCACGCGCCACGCCAGCCCGGCTGATCTGCCCCGCCGAATAAATGGTTTGGAAAACCAGACGCTTGTTATGCCTTTTGGTGCGGGCGTGAGATGCTTTTTCCGTGGCCATGACGGCGGGTCAATCAGGTGATTTCGCGAGGGAAGCGCCATCGCCGGCTGCTTCGTAGCGGTGTACGCCGGCAGCATGTTTGTTAGAATTGTTTACTAATACCTTTGCGATTATAAGATGTTGGTGGCTGAATGTCAAGGAAAATCGGCTGCTGCTCTCATGATTTAAGGGAGGTTAGTTAAAGCTTTTTTCTTATTTCCGAACTGGTACCCTCTCCATCCTCCGCCGAATCAAGAAACTACCGGTTGGCCACGTGGAGTCCCGTGATTCCTCTGTCCTGTGGTAGACTATTACCACCTATGATTTTCTCGCTCACTTCCAGGCCCGCGACCAAGTTTCGAGGCCTGCGACCCATCGATCTGCGCAGGGATCTGCGTCCGATCGCCAACTTGATCGGAGAAGCATTTGCCGGCGAATTGGACGCGGGTGGCCGCGCCTCCCTGAGGGAGATGTACATGCTCGCCCGGCTGGGCCCCCTGCTCTACATCCTCCTCCCCACCAGCGGCGAACTTGGCGGATTTTTCAGAGGGTTCGTCTGGGAGGAGGAGGGTCAGATCGTGGGCAATGTGACTATGCAGCAAATCGATGGACTCGGCTATCGCTGGATGATCGCCAACGTAGCCGTACACCCCGATTTTCGCGGCAGGGGAATCGCGCGGGCCTTGATGGAGGCCACACTGGCCCGCATCGGCGAGCTGGGGGGGCGATGGGCGATGCTGCAGGTGCGCGCCAACAACGAGATCGCCCGTAGTCTGTATCGGCACCTGGGCTTCGAAGAACTGGTGACTGAAATACGCCTGCGTTGCTACAGCCTGCCCCGCTTGCCAACCACGCCGCTGCCTCCCGGATGGAGCCTGAAGCCCCTGGGCGAGGACCACTGGTCGTCGGCAAACTACGTATTACATCGCGCCGTGCCCGAGCCCGCGCGCTGGTGGCACCCCACACGACACAAAGAGTTCCGCCAGGGGGGCGATCCGGCGTTCAAACGCTGGTTGGGCCAGAAGATGGGTTGGCGCTGGAAACTGCGGTGGGGGGTGTACCAGGGGGCCGATATTGTCGGCATCCTCGACATCACAGCCCATGATCGTGGCTTCCACCGCCTGGATGTCCTGTTGCTGCCGGAACTACGAGAGTCAGGGACCGAACCCCTCCTCTACCACGCGCTGGCAGAGCTGAAACGGTATGGCGGCCGACCTATCGAAGCACTGTTGTACGATTATCAATCCCCGGCCGTCGAGACGCTCAGAGCTTTGGGCTTTCGCACCCAGGTTGAGCTCGTTTCGATGCGCAAACGCGTGTCGGCGTAAGGGGGCGCTATCTTGTCTCCAGAATTCCACAGCACTATCGAACAGCATTCCTGAAACTTGAGGACAAGGAGAATTCGCATGCAAGACCCACGTGTAGCCAAAATGGCCGATGTCATTATCAACTACTCCATTGGTCTGCAGCCGGGGGAAAAGCTGCTGATACAGGGAAAGGTGGGGGGCGCGCCGCTCATCCGCGAATTGTATCGCGCGGCTTTGCGGGCCGGTGGGCTGGTCACCACCAACGTGTCCCTCCCCGGCCTGGAGAAGATCTTCTATGACGAAGCCAATGAAGAGCAGCTTCGCTGGATTCAGCCGCTCGTCAACGTCTTGCTCGAAGAGTATGATGCATATGTAACCCTATGGGCAGACGAGAATACCAAGGAAGGGACACAGTTTGATCCTCAGAAGCGGGCCATACGCCTGGAGGCCAACAAGGAAGTCCAGCAGCGGTTCATCCAGCGCATGGCCGAGGGAAAGCTGCGTTGGTGCGGCACGCTGTTCCCCACGGCCGCGCACGCGCAGGATGCAGAGATGTCGGTGGAAAGCTACGAGGATTTTGTGTTCAACGCCTGTCTGCCGGATCCCGATGATCCCATTGGCTTTTGGCGGCGGATGGAAGCGCGGCAGGACCGGCTGGTCCAGTTCCTGAACCAGGTGGAGTATGTCCGTCTGGTGGCCAAAGACACGGATCTGACGGTGAGGACAGGTGGTCGTCGCTGGGTCAATGCCTGCGGTCACAAGAATTTCCCGGATGGCGAGGTCTTTACCGGGCCGCACGAGGATGCGACGGAAGGCACGGTGCGCTTCACCTATCCCGCGGTTTATATGGGAACCGAGGTGGAGGATGTGAGACTGTGGTTTGAAGGTGGACGGGTGGTCAAAGCCACGGCAGGCAAAGGGGAGGCATTCCTGAAGCACATGCTCGACAGTGACGAAGGCGCGAAACGCCTGGGCGAGTTTGCCATCGGTACCAATCCGGGTATTACCAGGTTCACACGGCATACACTGTTCGACGAGAAGATCCAGGGCACGGTACACATGGCACTGGGTTTCTCCATCCCTGAATCCGGTGGCGTAAATCAGTCCAAGATCCACTGGGATATGGTGTGCGACCTGCGAGAGGGTGGCCAAATCTACGCGGATGATCGGCTCATCTACGAGAATGGCCGTTTTGTGATCGATTTCGAATGAGAGGCAGGGAACCATGAGTCTGCGGGAAGAGCGCATGCGGATCCTGGAAATGGTGGCCCAGGGGAAGATCACGGCGGAGGAGGGGGCGCGGCTGCTGGAAGCGCTGCAGGCGGGCGAGCGCCGGCGCGCGGCGCGGGAAGCCGAGGCGGTAAGCGCCCGTTGGTTTCGGGTGCGGGTGACCGATGTGGCCACAGGCCGAGACCGGGTGAACATCAACATCCCTCTGGCCGTGGTTGATGCCGGGTTGAAGGTGGGGGCGCGCTTTGTGGACGAGCTAGAGGGGGTGCGATTGGAGCAGATCGCCGCGGCCGTGCGGAGCGGTCGCACGGGCAAAATACTCGAGGTGGAGGATGTGGAGCAGGGAGAGCGGGTCGAGATCTTTGTGGAGTGAAGAGGCAGCGTATGGTAGTGTCTGCAGCAGATGCCGGCAGTGCCCAGGCCCCGCACCTTGTGATCAACGGCTGGTTTTGGGGTCGGGCCGACACCGGCTCGGGCCAGTACTTGTATGGTTTGCTCAGGCACCTGCCACGGGCCTTGCCGGGCTGGCGCTTAACGCTGGTGCTACCCCCGGCCGCAGATGCTGAACCCGAACCGGATCTCCCCCCTGGGGTCGAAGGCGTGCGGACAGGGCTGCCCGTCTATGCCCGCGGGGCGCGGTTGATCAAGCTGGCGTGGGAGCAGCAGATATTTTCACAGATGTGTGCGCGCCTGTCGGCCGACGTGGCTTTTGTGCCCTACTGGGGTTCTCCCCTGCGCTCGCCCTGCCCCACCGTCGTGACCATTCACGATCTCATCCCCCTGTTGCTGGAGGACTATGCCACGAAACCCACAGCTCGCGCCTACACCTGGCTGGTAAGCCGGAGCGCACGGCGTGCGGCAGCCATACTGGCCGTCAGTCGCTCCGCCCGCGACGACATCGTGCGCCATCTGGCCATTCCGCCAGAGCGCGTGCACATCACCTACGAAGGTCTGGGTTGGCCCCACGCTCCCGTCGAAGATGAGGTGGAGCGAGAGACCCTGCGCCGCAAGTACGCTCTCCCCCGCCGCTATCTCTTCTATCTGGGGGGCTTTGATCCTCGCAAGAACGTCCCCTTGTTGTTGCAGAGCTATGGGCGAGCACGAGAGCTTGCTCCCGACCTGCCGCCTCTCGTGGTAGCCGGGCGGCTGCCCGCCGCAGGACAGGATTGGTTCACCGACCCCCGGCCGTTGCTCCGCGAATTGGGCCTGGAGGGATCGGTGCGGCTTCTCGGCTTTGTGCCCAATGCGGACAAGCCCGGCCTCTACTCTATGGCCGACCTGTTCATCTTCCCCTCGCGCTACGAGGGTTTTGGCCTGCCTGTGCTGGAGGCCATGGCTTGTGGCACCCCGGCGCTGGTGAGCGATAGCAGTAGCCTGCCCGAGGTCGTGGGCCACACTCTGAGGCCCGTGCCGGTGAACGACGTCGAGGCGTTGGCGCAGGGGATATTGGCGGCACTGGCCGATCCGCCTCCCCCGCAAACGTTGCTGGCTCAGGCAGCGCGGTTTGACTGGGAGAGCGCAGCCCACCGTACCGCCACGGCTATCCAATCCGTCTACCGTACCGTGCCGCCGACCTTCAAGCGACCAAGCCATGCCCGAACTCCCTGAAGTCCAGACAATCCTCGACGCGATCACACCCCTGGTGCAGGGACGGACCATCGAGGGGGTAACCGTTCTATGGCCGGGAACGGTGGACCGGCCGGCGCCCGAACTGTTTGCGGACTCTCTGCGCGGGCGCACAATCGTCGGCAGCCATCGTCGCGGCAAGTACATGCTCTTTGCCCTGGACGATGCCCGCTGGTTACTTCTCCATCTGCGCATGACCGGTGAACTGCGGGTGGTTCCGGGCGATGTGGCTCTGCATCCGCACGATCGCCTGCTTATTCACCTGGAGGGCAATGAGGACTGGCGCTTCAAAGATACCCGCAAGTTCGGCCGCGCCTATCTGGTGGAACAGCCCGAGGAAGTCGTCGGTGGCCTGGGTCCGGAACCGCTGGACGAGGTATTTTCTGCCGAATATCTTATGGCCAGGCTGCAGGGCCGTACTGCACCCATCAAGTCGCTTCTTCTGGACCAGAGGCTGGTGGCAGGCATTGGCAATATCTACGCAGACGAAGCCCTCTTCCGCGCCCGTATTCACCCCTTGCGTCCCGGCGGCAGCCTGAGCGCAGCGGAACTGGCCGCGTTGGTCGAGGCCGTGCGGGCCGTCATACGCCAGGCGCTGGCCGAAATGGGAACGACTCTGCGCGACTATCGTCGCCCGGACGGCTCCATCGGTTCTTTTCAAAACAGTCTGCAGGTCTTCCAGCGTACCGACGAACCCTGTCCTTCCTGCGGCGCACCCATCCGTCGCATCGTCGTAGGTGGGCGCAGCACCCACTTCTGTCCCGTCGAGCAGAAGTAGCCACCGTCGCTATTTTGCGATCAGCCCGATGTCCGACACCTGGCTGCGATAGTTGTGTCCGCTGGCATATACGCGGATGCGCGTCACTTTTTGCGGGCGGGGAAAGGTGGGGCTGTTCAAGAAATCGGGCGATTCGTACTCGTACCAAACGAAATTGGGTATCTTTTCCCCGTCCCGAATGGGCCAGTTTGCCACCGGATCCACCGCGTAGAAGCCGTGGGTCCAGAAGCGGGGCTGGCCGTCTACATCCACAAAGTCGATGCGCACCATTAGCGGGAACTCCGACGACTGGATCCCGCCGCCGGGCAGACTCTGGCTGATCAGGCGCACATCCAGGCGTAGAATCAACGTGTCGTAATCCAGCACATCGGCGTTGATCTCCTGGCTGATGGCGGTTTCGGTGTGGATACCTTCTTCACCCTCGCGCACGAAGTACACGGCGCGGCGTCCACCGCTGTCGATCACCGAGACCTCGCCATAGGTTACGCCGCTGGGATCGCCGGCATCGACCACCTTCTCTACCTCCCAGGTGCCCTCCAGCGGCTGCGAGAAATCGCCGTTCACCACCAGGTTTTGTTCTGCCGCCATAGGCAGGCCCGGCGGTTGGTTCAGAGGGATCACCGTACGGCGTCCTTCTGTCAGGATCACCTTGCGATTCTGGGCCGAGACGATGACTTCACCGTTGCGTGCGCTAACCTCGGTGGCGTCATTGCTGACGGCGATGGCCGCGCTGGCGTTGGCGATCTCCACCGTGCCATGAGGCGTCTCCACCACCGTCACTACCTTTTGCTGGCCGTAGTCGCTACTGGTCACGCGGGCCCGGCCGACATTCAAGCGCAGCCGGATCTGGTCGGGCAATTCGCTCTGCCGGAAACGCGGGGTACGCGCACTGACGAAGACCAGGTCGCTGTTGCTGCGTAGCTGCGCCGTGGCCAGCGAATCGTTTTCCTCGGGCGACGCATACACCGACACATTGGCCCGAGCCGACTCGTCGGTGCGGATCAACTCGCCCCCCTGCAATTCCCACACACCCATGACGGCCGTTGCCGCTTCCGAATCATTGCCTATCACAACCGTAGTGCCGCGGATGGTCTCCACCTGGCTGTAGCGAGGGACCGTGGCATTGTGCAGATACCAGTTGATGGAAAGAGGAGTCCCCACGGCCAGGACCACAAAGATGCCAAAGGCAATCCAAAGGATAATCCAGGCCTGGCGTCCCACATACTCGTAGGACTGGCCCGAACCGTAGGAGGTACCGGTGGACGGGCTCTTGGCGGTCGTCATAGCTGTCGTGGCTGCCGGTGCCTAGACGATGCGGAAGCTTGAAAACTCGTTGCGAGCAGCGCTCCACTGCACATCTACTTGCTCGACCCTGGCCATCGAAGGGCCTCTGTGGAGCGCGCGCAGAAACTGTTCCAGTTGGGGCCGCGGCCCTTCGGCCACCACTTCCACCATTCGTCGCGGGAAGTAGACATTGCGCACCGTGCCGGTCAGCCGCAACGTTTGGGCCTGCTCCAACACGAAATAGCGGAAACCAACCCCCTGGACCCGGCCGTAGATCCTGGCCTCCAGGCGGGCATCGTTACTCGTTCCAGGGCTCTGTGTCGCATCTTGACTCATGGCCGTCACCTCTGCCGTTCAGTCGTTGTCTTCGGGCTGCGCGGCCATCTGCCGCGCTCGTTTGAGCCAGACAGCCGCGTCCCGGTCGTTGGGGTTGGCCCGCAGCGCTGCCTGAAACCAATGCGCGGCCTTTTCCCAATCTCTGCGTTCGGCGTAGATCAGGGCGATGTTGTAGTGGGCGCTGGGTGCAACCGGGTCGATTTCGATGGCCCGTTCGAAGGCCGCGATAGCCTGGTCCTGTCGCTTGCGGGAAGATAGCTCCAGCACCCCCAGATAGGCGGCTGCCAGATTGATCCAAAGCAAGGCGTTGTCCGGGTGGCGATCCACGGCGTCTTCCAGAAAAGCCACTGCCTTGCTCCATTGGTGCCCCATTACCAGCGCACCCCCCAGTGTGACCGCGATGTCGGGCTCATGCGGGGCCAGCTCGAAAGCGCGCTCCAACGGCGGCAGTGCCTCCTCCGGTCGCTGAGAGCGCAACAGCCGTGCGCCCTCGGCCAGCAACTCCAGTGCCTGCCGGCGTTTCTCATCGGCCTTTGACGGATTCGACTCACTCATTCGCAGATCCTCGTGTCCAAAACTTCCGGGCCATCTCCTCCGCCTACATGAGCCAGAGCAGCAGAGCAGGGAGCGTGATGATACTCAGGAGGGTGGTGCTGAAGACCGAACCCGCCACGAAATCGGGTGCGGCCTCGAACTCGTTGCTGATGACGATGGAATTGACGGCCGTCGACATAGATCCCTGCAGGATGGCCACCGAACGTACCACGCCGCCGAGACCGAAGAGTCCGCTCAACACAATGGCGACGATGGGGCCACCGGCCATGCGCAGCGCCGAAAGCCGCGTCACCGGCCGCAGATTGGTACGGGCATCGGTCTGGGCCAGCGTCATGCCCAGGACGATGAGAAAGGTGGGAATGGCCGCCCTGCCTACCAATTGCAGCATGTCCATCAACGCGCCGGAGGGGACCAGCCCCGTACTGCGGCTGATGAGCCCAAGAAAGATGGCCCACACGACAGGCGTCTTCAACGTGCGTCGGAGTGCCACCCGCGCTCCGTCCTCGCCGCGAGCCAGCAGGTAGATGCTTGTGGTGGTGCCGACCAGCGAGTTGAACATAAAGAAGACCAGAGCGTAGCCGAAGCCCTCCGGTCCGAAGGCAAACAGATTTAGCGGCAATCCGTAGTTGCCGTTGTTCAACAGGATGGCGCACATGACAAAGGCGCTGCCCAGGGCGCCGTTGTATCCCCATAGCCGGGTCAATCCATAGGCGATCAGACCCATCATCAGCATGTAGACCGCGTAGTAGCCCAGACTGCGCCAGGCCGTGGCCGCGTCGAAGTCGAGTGTGACGATGGAGGTGTAGATCAACGACGGCGCCAGGATGTAGAACACTACCCGGCTGACCGAGCGCACATCCACCTGCAGTCTGCGCCGAAGCAGGTAACCTGCCGCAGCCACCAGCAGGATGGGACCCAGCACCTGCGTCAGCACATGGCTCAGCGAGCTGAGCAGTGTTGCCAACATCAGAGCCACCCGTCGCGATCATCCAGCAACTGCCGGATCTCTGCCTCCAGGGGATCTTCGTAGAAGTCGTCATCCGGCGAGAGGCCGTCAAACTCCTCCTCCAGCCCCAACACTTCGTTGATGTATTCAAACGTGTTGCCGTCGCTGGCCAGGAGGATGTCCAGCGCCTCTTCGGCCACATCGACCATGGCTTCGTCCTCCCATTCCATGGCCGCTTCCAGGGCCTTGCGGGCCTCATCCCCGCCGATCAGGCCCAAGGCTTTCAGCGCCGCGCGGATGACGTCCTCGTTTCTCTCCCCCTCCATCATCTGGATGATATGCGGCACCGCCGGCCTGGCTTCCAGCTCTGCCAGCGAAGCCAGCGCGGCCAATCGCAGGTCCTTCTCCTCATGCCGCAGTTCGGGTACCAGGAAGGGAATCCAGCGGGGATCGGCATTGCGCCCCATGGCCTTCAGGGCACTCACGCGCATCTCCAATTCGTCGCTGTAGAACGCGCTTTCGATGATGCGGTTCACCTGGGGTTCACTGGAAGCGCCGATGCTCTCCAGGGCCTGGCTGCGTACCTCTACCGTCTCGTCGGTGCGGTGGAATCGCTCCCACAGCGCCTCGAAGGCCTGGCTACCAATGGTCGAATCCAACGCGCCCACTTCGCCCAAGTAGATGAAGCGCCCCAGGGCGCCGGCTGCGGCCGCGCGTACCTCGGCCGCCTCATCTTCCATCAGCATCTTGCAGAACAGAGGCACCAGGTGGGGCCGCTCATCTTCCCACAGGCCCTCGATGGACAGGGCGCGCACTGCGGGATCCTCGTCCCGCAAAGTCTCGTTGAAGATGACGCGGAAGTTGTACTCGATGTGCTCCATGGCTTCTTCGATCATCGTCAGCAGCAACTCCTGCTTGCGCAGGGGCGTCCATCCCTGCCATGCTGCCTGAAACTCGCTCAACTCTCGCGAGTTCAGATCGGAGAGATCCGCCATGAGCTTTGGATCGATGATGTCTTTATCGTTTCCGATTTGGTCGAGGGCTTTTCTTAGATCGCGTGTCATAGACTGAAAACGCTGCCTTTTGCATAGAGTTGATCTCCGCACGGGCCTGGCGATCCGCTCTGGCTCTGGTGGGAGTTGTGTTCTGCCGGGCCCTGCGCGGACATGGAATAATGCTCAGTTCCACAGGAAACGGCGTTGCTCACTGGGAGGCGAAACCGGCGCCGAGTCGACGACCCGGCCGTTCTGCCTGGTCACAGAAGCTGCCTGTACATACCAGACATAGGTGCGGCCGTAACGCTGCGGCGCCTGCCCGAACAACCAGGCCGGCACCCTGAACTCTGTCGCCGCCCCCACCGCTTCGCTCAGCCGCCAGTCCACCTGGTCTGGCCCGACCAACACGCCGATGGTTACCACGTTGTCGATGCCCGCCGGAATACCATCCGGGTTCTCCCATGTCAGCATGATGATGGCATCGGCTCCCTGGAAGGAAGCGTTGTTGCCTGGGTTGCGGAGAACAGGTGCCTTCAGGCGGATGGCGGGGGTAGGAGTCGGTACAGGAGTTGGAGTAGCTGTGGGAGGACGGGGTGTCGGCGTAGGGGGAACATAGTCGGGCGGGGGAATGCGCAGAACCTGGTTCGGCCGCAAGCTCGTCGGATTATCGATGCTATTATACATCAAGAGCGCGTAGACATCGACATCGAAACGCACTGCGATACCGTAAAGCGTATCGCCGGGGCGAACCGTGTAGGTCACGGGCCCGCGAGACGTCGGGGTGGGAG
>RFJM01000126.1 GCA_003694905.1 Caldilineae bacterium | reverse complement strand
GTCGTACGTAGTGATGGAGAAGCTCCCCTTCCCCCTGATGGGCGAACCGATCATCCGGGCTCGCTCAGCCGAGGTGCGTGCCCGTGACGGCCATGAGTTCATGGACTACATTCTGCCGCTGATGCTCATTGACTTCAAGCAAGGGTTTGGCCGGCTGATTCGGGGCGAAGAGGACATCGGCGCGGTGTTGCTCCTGGATAAGCGAGTGTGGAACCGGGAGTATCGGCAAGACTTGATTGCTACCCTGCCAGGGATGGACAAGATGGGGGAAGATGGTAAGCGTCCCGTGCTGCTGGATGACGAGACCCAGTTGTCTCGGCACGCCGTCTACCGGGCCATCGCCGAACACATGCGCAACGCGCCGCCGGAGTGGCAGATTGACCCGGATCGCATGGAAGCCATCCTGGCCGAGGTGCCCGAAGAACTTCTCACCAGACTGGAGCAACTCCTGGCCGATCTGCAGCTCCCCGACATCATCCCCTTGGAGAAGCTGCGGGATTTCTGGGATAGGGTTCTGCAGGCTATCACAGAATTGTTCCGCTTCCAGGACTGGCGTGTACCGGAGCAGCAGAAGGTGGTGGAAGCCTTGCTTACGGGCCGTGACGCCTTGGTCGTGCTGCCCACAGGGTCTGGGAAGTCGTTTACCTTCCAACTGCCGGCTCTGCTGCGCGACGGCACCACGCTGATCTTCTCACCGTTGAAGGCCCTAATGAAGGACCAGGTAGACAAGTTGCTGGACCGGGGGCTTGCTCTGGCCGACCGTGTAGACAGCACCCAGACGGCCGAAGAACAGGATCGGGTCTTCCAGCGCATGCGTGAGGGAACAGTGCGTCTGGTCTACGTGGCACCGGAGCGGGTCCGGGACCCTCGGCTGATGGCTGCTCTCAGGGAAGCCAAAAACATCGTGCAAGTGGTCGTAGACGAGGCCCACTGCGTGCACATGTGGGGGCAGAGCTTCCGTCCGGATTTCCTGTACATCTCGCGGTTGGTGGATGCCATCGCCGAGGGGCGCGGCCGGCGTCCGCCGGTGGCGGCACTGACGGCCACCGCTACACCGTGGGTGCGGGAGTCCATTGTTCGCCGGTTGAAGTTGCGGGAAGGTTATGTGGAAGTCGACCGCAATCCCAACCGGCCGGAGATGCGGTTTGTGGTGTACAACCGGACCAGCCCGGGATTCCAGGTACGGAGCAAACGGGACAAACTGCGCATCTTGCTGCGCATCCTGCGGCGGGCCGATCGGAACGATGAGAGCGCTATTGTGTACGTGAACACTACGCGGGAGGCCGAGCAGTTGGCACGTCGTCTGGAGGCCATGGGGTTGGATGTCCGGTACTACCATGGGAAGATGGATGACCAGGCCCGCAAGGATGTGCAGGATATGTTCCTCGACGGACAGATCAAGATCATTGTGGCCACGAAAGCCTTTGGGATGGGTATAGACAAGCCGGACATCCGCTATGTGGTGCACTACCAAATTCCCGGAGACATCGAGTCCTATTTCCAGGAGGCAGGACGTGCCGGGCGCGACGGACAGGTGAGTTGGTGCGTGCTCCTGTACCACGAGGACGACCTCTGGATCCACGAGAACTACTTCATCCCCAAGAGCCTGCCGGAGCCGGAGCAGGTGGAAAACGTGCTGGATTGGATCCGCAGGCGCTGTGAAGCAGCCGGATGGGGTGAGATCTACGTGGATCCGAGGGAGATGGCGGACGCTCTAGGCTTCGATGAAGACCGGGAGTTGGGCCTCCATCTGCATTTGTTGGAGGAACTGGGGTTCATCCGCCGAGACATCGACGTGACCCTCAAGGCCAGTGCCCGGCTGCTGGCCTCGCTGGAGGCGATGTCTGCCCAAGCAAGGGAGTTGGCTCCCGGGCCGGTCGGAGAGGCGGTCGGACAGGTTTTAACAGAGCAGAGTGTCGGCCCGGTGGTCCGGGGCGAGTTGCGGTTGGTTGAGGGCGCATTGGGTAAAGGGGTGCCGCCGGCAGCGCTGGACGATGTGTTCTACCGATTGGCCTTGCGTGGAGCCCTCATCTACCGCGCCTTTGCCCGGGCGTTTACTCTGACACCGGGGCCGAAGATGTTGGCTAACGCCCCGTTAGACCTGGATGTGGGGGAAGTGCGCCGGGTACGGGAAGAGATGAAGACCAACCTGTCGGCGATGAAGCGATACGCCGAGTCATTGGGGGTCGGTGACTGTTTGCGGGAGGAGATCCTGCGCTACCTGGGGGCCGAAAAGCCACCCACCAGAGCCGATCAGTGCTGCTCGCTGTGCGACGTGAACCTGAGTGTGCCCTGGGCCGATGAGCCACTGTGGGAGGACCTGACCGATCCAGGCCACTACCACGATGCCAAGTACGCGGTCTTGAAGGCAGTGGCCTGGAATGCAGGATTGGCCAATGTGAGGGGGCGGGCGCCTTATGGAGCCTGGACGTTGGCGCAGATCCTGTTGGGAAACGACTACATGGCCACGAAGTACGAGACGGATGCAGAGCGGAAGAGAACCCGACGCCAACTCATCGTGACCAGCGAGCATTTTGGTGTGCTGGAAGGTTTACGTGGCGGTGCAGACACAGTGCTAGGGCTCATTGATGAGTTGCGAGATGAGGGATATGTGGCAGATGTAGAGCGGCAGTGGGAGAGAGGTGGGTACACCTATCCAGCGCCTCTGGAGAAGGGCTGGAAGCGATTGGAGGAAGGGCGGTTGTTTGATTGAATATGCCAACTTTCTGGAGGCACGTAGGCGGTAATCCACTTGAAGGTTTATGAAGAAAACGTCGGAGAACTTCATTAAGCGTAAGGAGAAATATTTTGCCCGGCATAATCGAAT